>JAYTSN010000273.1:0-3767 GCA_043745625.1 Aestuariivirga sp.
CACAGAACCATTTAAGCGACGACACAATCACCGTCTCAATCACGTACCTTCAATCCCATCCGCTAAAAACAAACAAGGCGGGCGAGACCGGACGCTTACCTCAATGCCAGATCGCGTTACGAGGCAAAACTATCGTCCGTGAAAATTGGATTTTTAACGGGCAAAAATCCGCTGATGTCAACACGCCGTTATTTGCTTAAACACCAGATCTCACTGTAATTCTACCTTACTTTATCACAGCGTCCCGCGAACGCACTGTCGTGAGCGCAACCACCAGGATGATGAAAATGCCATAAACCAAGCTCTGGGCTTGAGCACCAAGTCCCATGGCCTGTATTGCAATGGGCACGAAGCCAACGGTCAGGCCTCCAAACACAACATTCAGCGGGTTGGTTTGACCGCCGGATATCGACGTGCCGCCAATCAAGGCAGCCGCAATGCCGGGCAAGAGCAAATCGCTGCCAAGTCCACTGGCAGATGCAGACCCCGACTGAGCCACAATGCTGAGGCCTGCGAGCCCGCCCATAAAACCTGAAAGGGCATAAGCGATGATCCGAACTCTTCGCGTCGGGACAGCAGACATAGTAGAAGCCAACTCATTCTTCCCCATCGCGGTCATGTTTTGTCCCAGAATTGTGTAACGCAACACCGCCCAAAAAAAGATTGCCATCACAATGCCGATCCAGAATGTCAGCGGCGCGTTAAAAATCTGCTTTTCAAAAAGCGTCGAAACAATTCCGCGGTTTTCGGTTACATAAATGGTGTCTGCTCCGCTGACGACCAAAGCTGCAGTTTGCAAAATGGCAAGCGTTCCCAGCGTGAGCGCAAAGGATGGAACCTGGGCGTAGCCAATGACTGCGCCACTAACGGCACCAATTACCGTCACAACAATCAAGACCAAAATAATTGCCCCAAAGCCCATAGGCGGAAGGGCGAGCGCCAGCAAAAGAGAACCAAGAAGAGCGATTGCCGCGTTCGAGAGGTCAATCGATCCGATGTTCAACACCATAGACTGACCAAGCGCTAGAAACAAAATCGGAGCGGCCGTGGCCGTGGCGATGGAAATACCGAGAGGCCCCAAATAATTTGAGTTCAACATTGAAACGGCTAGCAACATTGCAATGAACACCAATGATGGTGCAAGGGCGCTCCAGGGGAATGCCCGACCAAATTTGCTGAGCTTGGCAGAGCCCGTGTTTATGCTAGGTGCAGCTGCGTGTTCGTCAGACGGTTCGGTTATGTTTATCATACCATATCCGCCACAATGTCTTGTACAGTCAAAGTGTTTTTTGATCTCAGATCATGGCGCGCCGAAACCTCACCATCCCGCATTACGATAATTTCGTCTGCCATTTCGAGCGCCTCTTCGATTGTATCTGGTATTAAAATGAGAGAAGCGCCCGCTTCACAGGCTTTCTTGATCTGCACATCGACAGTCTGCGCCGCACCAACATCGAGACCGCGCAAAGGATGATCAAGTAAAAGTACATTGATGTGAGGCGAGTTCAGCCATTTCGCTAGCACAATTTTTTGCTGGTTACCGCCAGAAAACTGAATTAGCGGCAACCCAATTTGGTTTGGTCGCACGTCTAATTGATCAAACCAAGATTGAGCTGCTTTCGCCAGTCGACGCAGCCTTAGGAATGGGCCTTTGGCACCATCGCCTTGATGGACCAGCGCCACGTTACGTGTTGCTGATAACCCAGCAATCATCCCTTCAACCTTGCGTTCGGAGGGAAGATAGGCAAAACCAGCCTTCACTGCCTTCGCGATTGACCAGTGCGAGACGGGTTTGCCATTCACCTCAATAGAACCTGAATCATAGCCCTCTGCACCAAAAATGGCCCTTGCTACTGCTTCCCGTCCGGACGCATTCGACCCCATGAGGGCGATGATTTCACCGGATCTCGCTGTAAAGGAAATATCCTTGAACTTACCTTTGCTGGTGAGCCCCTTAATCTCGACCGCTGGTTTTGCAAGCTCGGGCAAACGGTTTCGCGCGACATGGGCGATTTGGGAAACACCGCCGGCCATGGCCCGGAAAAGGTCTTCCTTGGTCACTTCGCTTGTCTTTTTATCGCTGACAATTTTGCCGCTTCGCATCACGACAACACGGTCACAAATCCGCATGATTTCATCGAGCCGATGCGAAACAAAAATGACACTGGCAAACTCTTTGAGTTTTTTGATTTCGTGTTCCAACACGGCGGTTTCATTCTGTTCTAAAACAGCTGTTGGTTCATCCAGAATAATCAAAGGCGTGGCGGTCATGTTGGGATCAATTGAAACAGCGCGAGCTATTTCTACCATTTGTCGATCAACAAAAGACAAATCACAGATCCGGCTTGTCGGATCCAAGTTTATGCCTATTTTATTCAGAGCCGCAGATGCTTGGCTATTCAGCCGCGCCCAGTTCTTGATGCCAAGACGACCTGAATTGCGCGTGTCGAGGTTTTCGGCAACGGTCAAATTGGTAAATAATGACTGTTCTTGATGAACGACACCGACACCGGCCCGGATTGCGTCAGTCGGGCTGCGGAAAGATTCCAGCTTACCATTGATTTCCATCGTGCCTGAATCAGGTTGTTCGACGCCCGAGAGGATTTTGAGCAGTGTGGATTTGCCCGCGCCATTTTCACCGACCAGACCGATGACTTCACCGCGACTGATCTCAAGTGAAATGGATCTTACAGCGCTCACATGGCCGAAAGTCCGGCTGATGTCTTTGAGCTTGAGTACCGTTGGATTGACCATGGTCATTTCGCAATCTTCAGGATGCCACGATCAGGACGGGCCACTGCAACAATTGCCGCAATCAGGATTGCGCCGAACACACCGGATTGCCAAGCAGGATTAACGCCCGCGAGCACCAGCCCGTTGTTCAAAATGATGAGCAGGAAAACGCCTATTGCAGAACGCATGATGCCCCCCTCGCCACCACTCAGAGCTGTTCCGCCGATCACTGCGGCTGGTATCACGGTAAACAGCTGTCCCGATCCAAGGTCAGGTGAGCCAGCCCCGATTTGCATGGTGGCAAGAATTCCCGCCAGTGCGCTGAGCGCACCAGCAATTGTGAATGCAATAATCTTTATGGTGTTAACTGGAATGCCGGTGTTGCGTGCAATGGCTTCACTGTTGCCGATGGCCAGGACACTCCTGCCGAAATGCGTGTGGCGACTAATGAGAATTCCGACGGCATAGACTACTGCTGCAAGCCAAAACGCATTTGGCAAACCAAACGTCAATTTTGTTGGCCAAGCCATGAGTACGTCACTCTTCAAACTGGGCAACATAGCGTCGCCATAGAGAATAATACCAATCCCTAAGCCAATGTACCATGTTCCCAGAGTGACAACGAATGATGGCACCTTGATCAAAGAGTGAAGTGCACCTGCAAGACATCCGAGTGCAAGGCCTATACCAATTGCAACGACCCACGCCCAAATGCCATAGTCTGTTTCGAGGCGTGTGTTTGCGGACATCAATATCCAAGCCATGCCGGCTCCGCCCATGATGCCCTGCACAGACAGGTCAATAGATCCCAATTGGATAACAAAGGTCGTGCCTACAATGACAATCAAGGGGACAGCCATCTGGAAAAGAATGTTGCGGAAATTTTCTAGGCTTCCAAACCTCGGGTTCAAATAGACAAATATGATGGCGAGCACGACGATTGCAGCAAGAAGTGAGGCAAGGCTTTTCCAATCTGTCGGCAGTTTCATGTGTGTATCTCGATCTTGGGGCAATGCTTCAGGATTCTAAGTTTT
>JAYTSN010000274.1:0-3756 GCA_043745625.1 Aestuariivirga sp.
CCGTGTCACTTCGAATAAATATATCGCGACCCCGCGCGGCACTTTTGAACTAAAATATTTTTTTACAAATGCCATTCAATCGGGAACTCTTTCGGGCCAAGCGCATTCTTCGGAGTCGGTGCGTCAACGTATTCGAGAATTGATTGAAAAAGAAACTGTCGAAAACGTATTGTCGGATGATGATATTGTTGATTTATTAAAGGGCGAAAGTGTTGAAATTGCCCGCAGGACAGTAGCTAAATATCGGGAATCACTAAATATATTATCTTCTGTCCAGCGCAGGCGGGAAGCCCGGGCAAAACGCTGATCACACATTGACTTTTGGTCAGGTCGGCCATATGTGTGCGCCCGCTTCCAACGAGAAGCTAACTTAATTTAATCACAAAAATCGCGTTTCAATATTTATCTGTTTTGGTGTTCCAGTTGACGAATGGGCGTTTAAGGCCCATGTTTAGAGAACACCGGATGGTAGGCAAGGAAGTATTAGACCATGCAAATTCAGATCACCGGAAAGCATATCGATGTTGGCGATGCTTTACGTTCTCATATTGAAACCAAACTCCAATCTTTTCGTGAACGATTTTTTGAAGGCTCAGTTCATGGCCATGTGACGTTGGAAAAGCGCCGATCATTTTTCTTGACAGATTGCACTTTGCATTTGGCGACCGGATTGGTTTTGCAGTCACACGCTGAAGAAGCAACAGCGATGGCGAGCTCTGATGCTGCTCTGGCGCATTTAGAAAAGCAGCTCAAAAAATATAAGCAGCGCCTTAAGGATCATCACCGTAATCCGCGCCTAGACCGGACGCAACGCAATGCATCGGCTTATGTTATTCCCCATGATGATGATCACGAAGGCGATGAACCATCAGGTTTACATGCTCCGGTGATTGCTGAAACTGCCGCCCAAATTCCTGAACTTTCAGTGGGCGAAGCGGTGATGCAGCTTGATATTTCAACCACTAATTTTGTATTGTTTCACAACAGTAAGGAAGGCCGCTTGAATGTGGTTTACCGTAGACCTGACGGCAATATTGGCTGGCTCGACCCGCATGGTTTGGCAGCGACAAAAGCATAATCGGCGAGACGTTTGAAGTGATGAACTTGGCTGAAATTATCGATTCTCGCGCTGTGCTGCCCGCAGTGAAAGCTCAGAACAAAAAACAATTGCTACAGGAATTGTCGCAAGTGATGGGCAGCATTTTGGCCGTTGATCACCGGATTATTTTTGAAACTTTGCTGACACGCGAAAAGCTGGGTTCAACGGGCTTGGGCCAAGGCATTGCCGTTCCCCACGGGCGCTTACCGCAGATTACACGCGTCTATGGTCTTTTTGCCAAGCTTGCCACGCCTGTGGCCTATGACAGTGTGGACGGCCAGCCGGTTGATTTGGTTTTCGTGTTGCTTTCACCCAACCACGCTGGCGCAGACCATCTTACAGCTTTGGCAAAAATCTCGCGTCTCCTGCGCGCATCGGGAACGATGGCTAAGTTGCGCGGCACAGATACAGCCGAAGGTCTATATGCTATTTTAACTGAGCCCGCCGCAACGGCAGCAACAGCGGCGTAACTGTTACTGGAGCGTTGCTGCGATCAATTCATGCTCAAAGGCACTTCCCAAAGCTGCTTCATGGGTTTGTGAAATCGAGATGGGCTGGCCATTGGCATTATAAAGGCAAAACAGCTTTGCATCTGGGGCAACATTAATCTGGCCGCCTAACATCACTGCAGCATTTCGGCCTTGGATTTCCCGAACATATGCCAAAACGCCATTTCCCATCTGGGCTAATTGCTCGGGGCTTATTTTTTGTTCAATCATTTCTATCTCCATTTGTTGAAATCTGGGTTCCAACGTCTTGTAGAATACATGGTTAGTGCTGGCGCGATTTCAAGATGCCTATATTTAGCAAGACCGCTTGCCAAATGCTTGAATTTAGAGTCAATTATGGCCAAGGCTTGGCTAGCCGATCAAAAACGCTTGGTCTTAGATTCAGGGAGTATTATACATGTTAAAGACATTGCTTGGCGCAGCTGCGCTGACCGCCATCATGGCAGTTTCGGCATTTGGCGCCGATGATAAGCCAGCCATCGTGTTCGATATTGGTGGCAAGTTCGATAAATCATTCAACGAATCCATGTTTAATGGTTCGGAAAAATTTAAGACCGAGTCAGGCATTGCTTATGGCGAATTCGAAATTGCCAATGAAGCGCAACGCGAACAAGCCATTCGTAACTTTGCAGAAAAAGGCAACTCACCCATTATCGCTGCGGGCTTTGCCCAAGCTGAAGCGCTTGGCAAAGTGGCCAAGGAATATCCTGATCTGAAATTCGTGATCGTGGATATGGTTGTTGATTTGCCAAACGTTCAATCAGTTGTGTTCAAGGAACAAGAAGGTTCTTACCTTGTGGGCATGATGGCTGCCATGGCTTCAAAGTCTGGCAAGGTTGGGTTTGTGGGCGGCATGGACATTCCTCTCATTCACAAATTTGCTTGCGGTTATGCCCAAGGTGCCAAGGCTGCCAAGGCTGATGCGACTGTATTCCAGAACATGACTGGTGATACGGGTGCAGCGTGGAACGACCCGGTTAAGGGTGGCGAAATCACCAAGGGCCAAATGGCAAAGGGTGCTGATGTGGTTTATGCAGCAGCTGGCGCAACGGGCCTTGGTGTGTTGCAGGCCGCAGCTGATGGTGGTGCGCTCTCGATCGGCGTGGATGCCAACCAAAACTATTTGCACCCTGGCAAAGTTTTAACCTCGATGCTGAAGCGTGTGGACGTTGCCGTTTATAACGCCATGAAAACTGGCAAGGAAGGTACGTTCAAGCCTGGCATTCAAGCGCTTGGCCTGAAAGAGGGCGGTGTTGATTTTGCTCTGGATGATAACAACAAGGCACTCGTGACCGATGACATGAAGGCAAAGGTTGAAGCTGCTAAAGCTGACATCATTGCCGGCAAATTGATGGTGCATGATTACATGGAAGATAATAAGTGTCCTGTTGAGTAAGGGATAGTCCTCGCCCGCTTTAGTTGGAGAGGAAAGGGGCCCACCGAACGCAAGTGAGATGGGATAGGTTAAGGGGACGAGATTTAAATGACTGCCCCTCACCTCCCCGTTGCTAAAAGCAACGGGTCCCGTCCTCTCCCGCAAGCGGTAGAGACATAAGGTTATGATGGCAACGCTCTCAACCCCCGCAATCGAACTCATCAATATCGACAAACGCTTTGGCGCTGTGCATGCCAACAAGGATGTGTCGCTGGCGATTGCCAAGGGTTCTATCCACGGTATTATCGGCGAGAATGGTGCGGGCAAATCTACCCTGATGTCGATCCTCATCGGATTTTATGGTGCCGATAAAGGTGAGATTAAAGTTTCAGGTGTGCCTGCCAAAATCAAATCATCATCAGATGCCATAGCACTTGGCATTGGCATGGTGCACCAACATTTCATGTTGGTTGAACCTTTTACTGTTTTGGAAAATGTTGTGCTGGGTGCTGAAGGGGGCGCATTGATTGGGCCCGCACTTGCCAAAGCTCGCACGGAGCTTGCGCGGTTGGCGCGCGATTATGAAATGGACGTTGACCCCGATGCCAAGGTGGGCGAGCTTCCTGTAGGGTTGCAGCAGCGCGTTGAAATTCTCAAAGCCCTTTATAAAGGTGCCGATGTTTTGATCCTTGATGAGCCAACGGGAGTGCTGACGCCCGATGAGGCTGATCATTTATTTCGGATTTTGGAAACACTGCGTGACCAAGGCAAAA
>JAYTSN010000275.1:0-1204 GCA_043745625.1 Aestuariivirga sp.
AACTGCGGCTGGAAGATTGGCGACAATGCCTGAGAAAATGATCAATGATGTGCCGTTACCAATGCCGCGAGCGGTAATTTGCTCACCTAGCCACATCAAAAACACAGTGCCGCCCGTGAGTGTAATCACAGTCGTCGCAATAAAGAATGCGCCTGGATTAAGAACCAAGCCCCCGCGTCCCTCAAGCCCAACAGCGATGCCGTAAGCTTGGAGCGCCGCCAGAATCACAGTGCCATAGCGGGTATATTGATTGATTTTCTTGCGGCCCGACTCGCCTTCTTTTTTTAAAGCTTCAAGATGCGGAGACACAGTTGTCATCAACTGCATAATGATCGAGGCCGAAATGTAGGGCATGATATTGAGCGCGAAAATCGCCAGACGACCAAGCGCACCACCAGCCAAACCATTCACCCAACCTAAAATGCCAGAGGCATTTTGCGCGGCAAATTTGGCCACTTCATTGGTATCAATACCAGGAATTGGAATGTAAGAACCAAGACGATAGACGATTAAAGCGCCAAGGGTAAACCACAGGCGCTTCTTCAAATCTTCGGATTTGGTCAACGAACTGAAATTAATATTTGCCGCGAGTTGTTCAGCTGCTGATGCCATGTTTCACCTTTAAGTTCATTGTCACTCCACCATATGGGGAGTGATTTCCAAACCATCAACCTTTGGTCTTTGCTTCGGCCTTAGGCTTATCAACGCGCGAAACCTTCACGCTGCCGCCTGCTTTTTCAACAGCAGCAGTTGCACCTTTTGACGCATAGTAAACTTCAAAAGCAACCTTAGCCTTGATGTCAGCTGTGCCGATCAAACGAACGCCGCCTGATTCCAACTTGGTGATCACACCAGCGGCCATCAGTGTGGCACCCGTAACTGGGGCTTTTACATCAAGCTTTTTGGCATCAATGGCAACAGCAACGCGCGCCAAATTGATTTCATTGTAAGGAACTTCATTTGGCTTGTTAAAGCCGCGCTTTGGCAAACGACGATAAATCGGCATTTGTCCGCCTTCAAAGCCAGCCTTAGCACCGCCCTTACGAGCAGTTTGACCTTTACCGCCGCGTCCGCCGGTTTTGCCTTTGCCTGAACCTAGGCCACGACCGATGCGCTTGCGATCTTTCTTGGCGCCTGCATTATCTGCAATCTCATTCAATTTCATAATCAGAATTCCTTAAACTTATTCGACCACGCGAACGAG
>JAYTSN010000276.1:0-10775 GCA_043745625.1 Aestuariivirga sp.
CAAACACCCGCCTCGGCATCGGTGGGGCAGGGAACACCCCTAACATCACATGCCAAAAGCTCCATGAGCGGGCGTCGATAATGCCGGGCGGAGCATTGGCAAGGGCAGAACGCAAATCATCGTCGTTCAATTCTGCACGCAAGATTTCCATGTCTTGATGTGTTGCATAGCAAAACGCATAAGCCATAAATCGAGTTACATCACGTAACGCAACATCCGGCGGTTCGAACCAAATCACCCGCGCCGCCAAATCAACAAACTCTTTTGTGTTCGGTAGCGTAGTCATGGATTTTCGAACTCCTCTAATTTGGGCAGCCTGCTCAGATTAACCGCCCGCACCGCTTTCACCAGCCGCAACTTGAGTTCTTCCGGAACATATTGCAGGTCCGGTTCGTCAAAATAAGTCAGAGCCTTCAGCGCGTTTTGTGGCGAGAAGACGGAGCCGTAAATGTATTGCGCCGCTGCCAAGGCCATGGGCAAATCAATCTGCCCATCAGCCAAAATAGCATCAACATCAAAATAGTCTTTCGCTTCGGCCCGCTGTTGGATGACAGCAGCTTTAGTTCCCGCTAAATCCAGAAGCGAAGCAATTTGCAAACCGTTGTCAGACGCAACATGCGGTGGTCTAATTCTTTTAAGACGAGGGACGCCGAAAAACCAAAGCTTCACCGGGCCTTCCCGGTCAATCAGCATGGTCAGTGTGTTGGGTTCACTTTGTACAACTGTTCCACCTTTAAGCAAGTGTAAGGAACCAGCAAGGTCAAGTGGCGCAACAGCCTTACGACCGAAAAAATCAAAATCAATCGATTGCCGATGTCCCAAATGCAAAGCAACCGCAGTGCCGCCATACAACGTGAATTCAGGAGGAATTTCTGCAAGCTCAGCCCAAACTTTGCGCTGTGACGCAGGCAAAACGTCCAGCTTTGGCAGAAACGGTTTCATCGATTGAACATAGGACAACAGAACTGATTTTGCCAATGCACCAATGAGTTTACCAACATCTTCGCCCCCATCCCAACGTCGTCTTCGTGTGCTTGCAAGACTTGTTGAAGTGGAGGAGGGAGATTTTGAACCCATGTGTGGAGTATGGCGAGAACTAGCAGGCTCACCGCACGCTGTCAAGCATAAAATGCTATGATAAGAAATAATCTTATTTCAGCCACAAAGTCAGATCTAACTGTTTTCCATATTGCCCTCAAAAATTTGAGCTACGCCAATCATTTACATCAGCGTTTTTCCCTCAATTCGCAATTGCAAATGTGACCAAAATTTGTCATACCTTGCCTCACATTCCGGCACCGGCGCAGTGAAGCGTGATTCCATCGCGGCCATCGGTCAGGGTTCTGGAGCAACAACAACTTTTTGACCAAAGGTTTCATCATGACCAATACACTCTGGCTGATCGTGCTCGCAGGGGCACTGTCAATTGTGTACGGAATCATTACCACGCGCGGCCTCATGGCTGCTGACGCTGGTTCTGCCCGTATGCAGGAAATTTCCGCAGCTGTGCGCGAAGGTGCGCAGGCTTATTTGAAACGCCAATACACAACCATCGCCTATGTCGGCGTGGCTTTGTTTATCGTGGCCTTTATTCTACTCGGCAAATATTCGGCCATCGGTTTTGCCATTGGTGCAATCCTATCGGGCCTTGCAGGCTTCATCGGCATGAACGTTTCAGTGCGGGCCAACGTGCGTGTGGCGCAAGCTGCAACCAAATCGCTCGCGGGCGGTTTAGACCTTGCGTTTAAAGCAGGTGCGGTTACAGGCTTGCTGGTTGCTGGTCTGGGCCTTTTGGGCGTGACGTTGTATTTTGGCTTCTTGACTGCAACGTTGCATTTGGAACCAACTTCACGTGAAGTAATCGACGCACTTATTGCTTTGTCATTTGGCGCGTCGTTGATTTCCATTTTCGCGCGTTTGGGCGGCGGCATCTTTACGAAGGGTGCTGACGTGGGCGGCGACATGGTGGGCAAGGTTGAAGCAGGCATTCCCGAAGATGATCCGCGTAATCCGGCAACCATCGCTGATAACGTGGGCGACAATGTTGGCGATTGTGCTGGCATGGCCGCTGACTTGTTTGAAACTTATGTCGTGACAACTGTGGCCACCATGGTTCTGGCCACCATCGTGCTTCCTGATACCATGAAGCTTGCTGGCATGGTTCTGCCACTGGCCATCGGCGGCGCATGTGTGATCACCTCGATCATCGGCACTTTCTTTGTAAAGCTCGGCGCCAACAACAACATCATGGGCGCTTTGTATAAGGGCATTATCGCCACTGGCATTTTGTCCCTCATCGTCCTCTACCCGGTAATCTCTGCCATGTTCGGTGGAATGGATGTGGCTTTGGGCACGCCTGAAAAAGCGTTTACGCCAATGAGCCTGTTCTATTGCGGCGTTGCTGGTTTGGTAATTACGGGTCTTCTGATCTGGATCACCGAATACTACACCGCAACAGGCAAACGCCCTGTCAACTCCATCGCCGAAGCATCCATCACTGGCCACGGCACAAACGTGATCCAAGGTCTGGCTGTTTCGATGGAAGCAACAGCCATTCCTGCAATCATCATCATTGCGGGCATCTTGGTCACTTACAATTTGGCTGGTCTGTTTGGCATCGCCGTGGCGGTCACCACAATGTTGGCTTTGGCTGGCATGGTTGTAGCACTTGATGCATTTGGCCCCGTAACAGACAACGCAGGCGGCATTGCTGAAATGGCGGGCCTTCCCAAAGAAGTGCGCCACAACACGGATGCGCTTGATGCTGTGGGTAACACCACGAAGGCTGTGACCAAGGGCTATGCCATCGGTTCAGCTGGTTTAGGCGCACTCGTATTGTTTGCCGCTTACACACAAGATTTGAAGTTCTTTGCTGCACACGCAACACCAGGAAGTTTCTTTGAAAACGTAAACGTGTCGTTCGATCTCTCTTCACCTTATGTTGTGGTCGGTCTCTTGTTCGGCGGCTTGTTGCCATATCTGTTTGGCGGCATGTCGATGACGGCAGTTGGCCGTGCAGCGCAAGCTGTGGTGGTTGAAGTGCGCCGCCAGTTCCGCGAAGATCCAGGCATCATGAAGGGCACATCAAAGCCCGATTATGCCCGCGCAGTGGATTTGCTGACCAAGGCTGCAATCAAGGAAATGATCCTTCCCTCAATGCTTCCCGTGTTCTCACCCATCGTGGTGTTCATCGTGATCAACGCAATCGCTGGCAAGGCGCAAGCCTTCTCTGCCGTGGGCGCCATGCTCATGGGTGTGATCGTAACTGGCCTGTTCGTGGCCATCTCGATGACAGCAGGCGGCGGCGCTTGGGATAATGCCAAGAAATCATTTGAAGATGGTTTCGTGGATTCTAAAGGCGTTAAACACTTGAAGGGTTCAGAAGCCCACAAAGCATCCGTCACTGGCGACACCGTAGGCGACCCCTACAAAGACACCGCCGGCCCCGCCGTCAACCCCATGATCAAGATCACCAACATCGTGGCCTTGTTGATGTTGGCGGTATTGGCCGGGCATTAACATCTTTCCCTCTCCCCATCGGGGAGAGGGTTGGGGCCCATGCGAAGCATGGGAGGGTGAGGGGCCTTACCACAAACTCAAATCTCAAAATCCGGAGCAGCAATGTTCCGGCTTTTCTATGTTGCCTTGCTACAGTCACTTGTTACTGCTTTAGTCCAAACTCATCTAGCCATAGGTAAAAGTATGTCAGTTCCGGGTTTTCAAAGTCTAATGCTACCAGTCTTAAAGCAGTCAGCATCGGGCGAAGTTAGAATTGGGGATGTTGTTGATCGCCTCGCAATTGACATGAATCTTTCACAAAACGATCTCGCAGAATTAATTCCGAGTGGAAAGCAAACAACATTTTCAAATCGCGTTCATTGGGCAAAATCATATCTCAAGCAGGCTGGTCTAGTCGAACCAGCGAAGCGCTCGCATTTTCGAATAACTGAACGTGGCAAGGAAGTACTAAATACTAACCTAGGTTGGATCGACATTAATTATTTGAAACAGTTTCCAGAATTTAAAGCGTTCCAAAATAGATCGAATATTAGCGAAAATGATAGTGAATCTGTCGAAGGATCAAAGCCCGTAGTTTTTGACGATAGTCAAACACCAGACGATTTGATGCGGACAACAAATAAAGCAATAAACGCTTCACTTGGACAAGATATTATTGACCGAATTATAATAGGATCTCCTGCATTTTTTGAGCGCGTAGTTGTTTCACTCTTATTGTCCATGGGATATGGCGGAACATTTGCTGAGGCTGGTCGTGCGATAGGCAAAGCGGGTGATGATGGCGTAGACGGTGTCATTGACCAAGATACGCTTGGACTTGACCGCGTCTACATTCAAGCCAAAAGATACCAGCATGACAATAGCATTGGGCCGGGTGCCATCCGTGATTTTTTTGGTAGTCTCGACATGCACAAGGCAACCAAAGGGTTGTTTGTTACCACATCAACATTTGCAAAATCAGCCGTTGAAACAGCAGACAAGCTTGGAAAGCGCATCGTGTTGATTGATGGTCGAACACTCGCGCAGTTAATGGTAAGATTTAATGTTGGATGTAGAGTTGAGGAAGTTTTTGAATTTAAGAAAATCGACGAAGAGTTTTTTGAATGACTCCTCACCCCACCAACGGATTCCTTGTCTTCAACTTCGGAAACCGCGAAAAATCTCTATTAGCGGTCCACAACTCGCTCACCCCATGTTGCAAACAAATAGCAGCAATGCGAGCATCGTGGAGGAGAGGGCCAACGATTTGGCCATGCAGCGCAAGCGTTTTTAACTCTTCCCAATGTGATGATGTTTCGCCCAATATTCTAAAATTTGGAGCGCTCATCCATACCTCCATTTGTGCTATCGCTTCTTCGAGTGTTGAGGGCGGTGAGTAAATGCGTGGGTGAGTTGAGATAGAGATGAACTCATGGGCGCTCGGCCACGTGATCGCCCAAAATCCAGATTGCGCTATTAGCCTGTCAATAGAATGGAGAGCAGGTTTATGCCATTTTGAATCTTGTCTATGGGCATAAATTAAAATGTTTGAGTCAATCGCAATCCACCGCTGCGGTCCCCATAACTCATCTCAATAATCTCAGCCCATGTTGCGTCTTTAAGTTCCGCAACGAGCCCATTGCCACCCACCGACATATCCTTCAGCTTAAATGGCTATTTCTTTTTCTGATCTTGCTCGACCACATGCAGCAAGCCTTCCTGCACCAAAGCACGGAAGGTGGTTTTATTTTTTGCTGCGATCTTCTGAACATCGGCCAAAAGCGCATCAGGAATGACAACGGTGGTTTTCATAATATGGCTAGCCATATCACATGGTATGGCTAGCCATCAAATTCACTTGCCCCTCACCGCCTTCTCCAACGTCGCCCGAATAAACCGTTGATAGGGAATTCCCGCAGCTTTCGCTTTGGCCTTCATCGGCCTGAGCGTAACTCTTCTATCCATCCGCTTGCTTCATGTGGGTGGTGAGCATTCGCATGGCGATGGCCACGGCCATGAACATGACCACAATATGAAAGTGATGCGCGATGATTGATGACCGCGTTGCCAATGCCAGCTGCTCAGTTTTGGTTAGAATTTGCGTTTGAGCATACTGTCACCGCCGCCCACACCTGGTGTTGCAGCACCCAGTGAATGCAAAAGCTCTTGCAGCAATGTGAGCTCAGAACCCGTAACCGGCGTTTTGCGCGTGTTGATGTCAATGACCCGGCCATCTTGCAGACCATATTGCGCAGTAGAAGTAACTTGGTCATTTTTGTTAAAACGCACCGCAATCACCTGCCGATTGGTTTCAACTGGAGCTAAAAACGAGCGCGCCTCGGTAATGCTGGTGATGTAATAATAGCTATCGCCTTGGAAGTTGATTGAGGCGGTGGTTGACGGCGAACCCAATATGCCTTCAACTTCAGTCTTCGACATCCCCTCTGCAACCTGTGCAAAGGCCCCTGCTTTGGGATAATAGCCGCGGTGGTTGATCTGTGGCGTACAAGCCGTCATAAGACCCGTTAAAACACCAGCAAACACCAACATTGAAATTTTGCCGCGCATTTTAAAATTGATCATGACCGAATCTATTTCCCATCGAAAAAACTTGAATGCCTTTTGCCCTCATCGCACGAGAGGGGCAAGTTGATGATTTTGCAAAATTTGTTTGCGCGCAAACCAGTTGCAACTACGCGTCTCTATGGGGCGATTGTGGCAGCTGCGCGGCAAGAAAAATTCTATCTTGAGATGGGTGTTCCTGACACTTTGGACGGGCGTTTTGACATGATCGTGCTGCACATGTTTTTAGTGCTTGACCGTTTGCGTGGTGGCAACGACAAATTTCGCCAGCAATTAACCGATGTTTTTTTTAGTGATTTGGACCGGACATTGCGCGAAATGGGCGTGGGGGATTTATCGGTGTCTAAGAAGATCCGCCCGATGGCTGAGGCATTTGCCGGCCGCATTAAAGCTTATGCTGTGGCTGCAGAGACAGGCGACCCAGAAATTCTGCACGCGTTGCAGCGCAATGTTTATAGTGGCGAGAACACCGCAGGTGCCGCGCTGCTGCTGAATTGGTTTAAAAATCGGAAACTTGAGCTATCCACAGTTCCCGTTGGAACATTGCTCAATGGGGAGCTAAACAGATAATGAAAAAACCTCAAACGCCGAAATTCGAGTTCTCACGGCCACTTATCGTTGACCGCGTTCCCCGTAAGGGCAGCCACGAAGTTTTTGCAGCAGAGCCCAAAGAATGTGCGGCACTCGCATTGAGGCTGGATGTACCTGCCATACATTCAATTAAAGCCCATTTAATTGCCACACCCTGGCGCGGCGGCGGGTTAAAAGTAACAGGCGAATTTAAAGTAGATCTCGAACAGGTTTCCGTCGTCAGCCTTGAACCATTTCGCCACACCCAAAAATTCGACGTTGAGCGTTATTTCTTGCCCCCCAAGATAGCCATTGATGGAGTTGAGGAGGATGCCGATATTATTGACAATGGCATTGTGGATTTAGGCGAGTTAGTATCCGAAACCATGGGCCTGGAGATTGCAGCATATCCGCGCCAAGCAGGTGAAGAATTTGCTTCCCATCTTGAAGTTGACGAAGAAGAGAAAAAATCGCTCGGAAAATTGTTAAAACCGGAAAAAAAGACCAATTAATTGTCAGCAAATTTAAATGTTGTCTCCCCGCCACAAGCCTTTATCCTGCGCCTTGGGCAAAAGAAGCAACAGAATCGGATATTATTAGTCAGATGACAAATAAGCGAACCATCGCCCTAGACGTAATGGGCGGCGATTTGGGGCCTGAGGTGGTGATACCTGGAGCTGCCCTCGCAGCTATACGTCATCCGGAATTGCGATTTATTCTGGTTGGCGAAACTGCCAAAATGAAACCTTGGATGGATAAATATCCGAAGCTGGCAAATGTCTCGCAATTGCGCCACGTTGATATTTCCGTAGCAATGGATGAAAAACCGAGCCAAGCGTTAAGGCGCGGACGTTATAAAAGCGGCATGTGGCAAGCAATAGATGCAGTCAACAAGGGCGAGGCCCAAGCCATTGTTTCTGCTGGCAACACGGGCGCGTTGATGGCCATGTCGCGCTTTGTGCTGCGAACCCTCCCAGGAATTGAACGGCCCGCCTTGGCCGCAATTTGGCCAACCACGCGCGGCGAAAGCGTTGTGCTTGATGTGGGTGCCACCGTAGGCGCGGATTCACGGCAACTCGTTGAGTTTGCAATTATGGGTGAAGCCATGGCTTCATGCCTGTTTAATATTGAACACCCGTCGGTGGGCCTGCTCAACATTGGCGTTGAAGAAGTTAAAGGCAACGAAGCCATTAAAGAAGCTGGCCGCATGCTGCGCGAACTCAAACTGCCACTTCAATATGCAGGCTATGTCGAAGGCGACGACATTGGCAAAGGCAAGGTCGATGTGGTGGTAACGGAGGGCTTTACAGGCAACGTTGCACTGAAAACAGCCGAAGGAACATCCAAACAAATCACCACGTTTTTGAAAGCAGCACTTTCCTCTACGATCGTCACCAGGATAGGCGCGTTTCTAGCCAGCGGCGCGTTTGATGCATTGCGCGAAAGACTGGACCCGCGCAAACACAACGGAGCCGTTTTCTTGGGCCTCAAAGGCGTGGTGGTGAAAAGCCATGGCGGGACTGATGCTTTGGGGTTTGCCACGGCCATTGATGTGGCCGTTGATATGGTCAAAAACGGATTAGTGGCGCGCATCGCATCTGATCTCGCAAATATAAACACCTTGTTGCCGCAACAAGCCCAAGCCCAAGCTGCGGAGTAAGTTAATTGACAATAAGAAGTATTATTCGCGGTGTCGGAACAGCACTGCCTGCGCGCGTGATGACCAATACCGATATCAGCAAAATCGTTGATACGACGAACGAATGGATCGTTGAACGCACGGGCATCCACTCTCGCCACATTGCAAGTGAAGGCGAAACCACGCGCAGTTTAGCCGTAGCAGCAAGCAAAAAAGCCTTGGATAACGCTGGTATGACCGCCGCTGATATAGATCTTATTGTGCTGGCCACATCAACACCTGACAACACTTTTCCAGCCACAGCAACCATGGTACAGGCAGACCTTGGCATCACACGAGGGGCCGCTTTCGACTTGCAAGCTGTGTGCTCTGGATTTGTTTATGCGCTTTCGACGGCAGACGCACTGATCAAGACGGGGCAAGCCAAAGGCGTTTTGGTGATCGGTTCTGAAACGTTTTCACGCATCCTCGATTGGACTGACCGCACAACCTGCGTTTTGTTTGGAGATGGCGCCGGGGCATTTGTTTTGAGTGCTGAAGAGGGCAAGGGCGACAATAGCGACCGCGGGATTTTGGGATCAAAATTGCGCGCCGACGGCAGATATAATGATAAGCTTTACGTCGACGGTGGCCCGTCAACGACTAAAACTGTTGGCTATTTGCGAATGGAAGGCCGCGAAGTCTTCAAACACGCTGTAACAAACATTGCGACTGTGATTGCCGACATGTTGGATGAAGCCAAGATGCAGGCTTCGGAAATCGATTGGTTTGTGCCCCATCAAGCAAACCGGCGCATTTTAGAAGGCGTGGCAAAAAAACTTGGCATCGACGAAAACAAAATCGTGATGACACTGGGCGAACACGGCAACACCTCAGCCGCCTCAATTCCGTTAGCTTTTGATGCTGCATTGAAAGATGGCCGTATCAAACGCGGCCAAATGATCCTCATGGAAGCCATGGGCGGCGGATTTACTTGGGGTGCGACCCTTGCCAGGTATTAAGAGTTTGGTTTAAGCTATTGAGAAGATAGGTTGTTAACTTGACCCAGGAGGCTCAGCAGGCTATGAGTCGTAAACATTTTCAGGGGGTTACATGAGCGGTAAAACTCTCACACGCGCTGATCTTACGGAAGTTGTGCACCGGGACATAGGCCTGTCGCGCACTGAGTCAGCAGAAATGGTCAATACGGTTTTGGATCTGGTTTCGGATTCCTTAGTCATAGGCCATTCAGTTAAGCTTTCGTCATTTGGTACGTTCATGGTGCGTAGCAAGCGCGAACGTATTGGGCGAAATCCGAAAACCGGCGAAGAAGTTCCGATTACGCCGCGCCGTGTTTTGGTATTCAGACCAAGCCAAATCATGAAAAACATTATCAACGGCGAAGAACCGGGCGAAATCGATTGATATTCGTCGATAATATAAACTAGGGGCGATTTTGAGTTTTCCATGAAAAGTCAAAACGCTCTAGGGGGCAGGAGACTTAATTTGGAAAAATCAGCAGATGCGTTTCGCACGATAAGTGAAGCAGCTGAGGAATTGACAGTTCCGCAGCATGTGCTCCGGTTTTGGGAAACGCGGTTTACGCAGATAAAGCCAATGAAGCGGGCTGGCGGTAGACGCTATTATCGTCCTGCCGATATTGAATTGCTGAAAGGCATTCACACATTGCTTTACAGCCAAGGCTATACCATACGCGGTGTGCAACGCATTCTGAAAGAAGAAGGCGGGCCTTATGTTGTAGGTATTGGTCGCGGTGAAGTTATGCCCCGCAAGGGTGATGCAGCACGCGAAGGTGCTCCGCCTCCAGGAACTGCAAAAGTTGCTCCACGTGTCGGCAAAGCACCATTGGCACGGCCACTTGATGAAGCGCCTAAGATTATTCATAAGCTTTCGCCTGTTCACTCCGATGCGTTGAAAGCTGCGTTGAAAGACTTGACTGACGCGCGCAAAATGCTGGATCCACTTGCACGCTAGTTTAATCATGCGCAGCCAGCGCACTTGACTCTTGGAAAAATGATTCAGCTGGCCTTAGGCAGCGTGGGCTCACGCTTGGCGGGCGCCGGAATAAGCTTGATTACACAATTGGTCTTAACGCGTAATTTCGCTGCAAGTGATGTTGGAATTGTATTTCTCGCAATGTCGATGGCTGCAATCTTTAGCCTGATTGTTTCGGCCGGATATCCGTCTCTGTCGCTCACGCAACTGCCACGTTTTCAAGCACTTAAGCTGAACCGATTGATTGCTGCTTTTCATGGCGCGTTCATGCGCGATTTTGCCGCCGTAACGTTGGCGCTGTTCCTGATCGTGGGAACGATTGTCATGTTCGCACCGATCAATCCGGGCCTTCGCATAGCACTTATATTTGGCTGTCTATCGGCAATACCCTCAGGCTTAATGCGTTACAACGGCTCGCTTGCAAATGTTTTGCGCCGCTACAAACTGGCGTTTTTACCAGACTTTATTTTTCGGCCGAGTTTGTTCTTCA
>JAYTSN010000277.1:0-3740 GCA_043745625.1 Aestuariivirga sp.
GTTTCAAGACCAACCAATACGGGGGGATTGGGTTTTGGTTTTAAGTGGAACATGGGTTTCATGCACGACACGTTGGAATATTTTAAGCGTGAAGGCGTGCACCGCAAACATCATCATAACGAAATGACATTTGGGTTGCTTTATGCTTTCTCCGAAAATTTCGTACTGCCCCTGTCGCATGACGAGGTTGTGCACGGCAAAGGCTCGCTGCTGACCAAAATGTCGGGTGATGATTGGCAAAAATTTGCAACACTTCGTGCGTACTACGCATTTATGTGGGGTTATCCCGGTAAAAAGCTGCTGTTTATGGGCCAGGAAATGGCACCATGGACGGAATGGAATGCCGCCCAAAGTTTGGATTGGAATCTGCTTCAACATCCGCCGCACCGCGGCATGCAATCAACCGTGCGGGATTTGAATAATCTATACCGCACTTTACCTGCCCTTCATGCCCGTGATTGCGAGGCCGAAGGATTTGAATGGTTAATTGGTGATGATTCAGAAAATTCCGTCTTCGCCTGGGCGCGCCATTCAGGCGAAGGCACTAAGCCGATTATTGTAATTTCAAATTTTACATCTGTGTTGCGAGAAAATTATGTGTTGCCCTTGCCAAAGGCAGGAATCTGGCGTGAAGTGTTTAACAGCGACGCAGAACAATATTGGGGGTCAGGCAAAGGCAATATGGGGCGCATCGAAGCATTGGGTGGTCCGTCACACGGCAAACCCGCCAGCGCCCGCATAACATTGCCACCACTTTCCACGCTCTATTTTTCTGCGGAGGACTAAAACACGCCGCATTGGGAGATACAGCAATGACCGAACCAAAAAGATCAGGCCCGCTTGCACGTGACACCATGGCGTATGTATTGGCGGGTGGCCGCGGCAGCCGTTTGCTGGAGCTAACTGATCGCCGCGCGAAACCGGCTGTGCCCTTTGGGGGCAAATCCCGTATTATTGATTTTGCATTGTCAAATGCGCTGAACTCCGGCATTCGCCGCATCGGTGTGGCCACACAATACAAAGCGCATAGTTTGATCCGCCATTTGCAGCGCGGTTGGAACTTTTTCCGCAATGAACGCAATGAAGGCTTTGATATTCTTCCTGCCTCGCAGCGTGTGTCTGAAGACCAATGGTACGCTGGTACGGCAGATGCCGTGTATCAGAACATCGACATTATCGAGAGTTACAATCCCAAATACATCGTCATCCTTGCAGGCGATCATATTTACAAGATGGATTATGAACCCATGCTGCAACAGCATGTAAATGAAGGCGCTGATGTGACCATCGGGTGTTTGGAAGTGCCGCGCATGGAAGCCACGGGCTTTGGTGTGATGGCAGTAGATGAGAAAGACCAGATTGTTGCTTTCGTTGAAAAGCCCAAGGACCCACCGGGCATTCCTGGCCAACCGGAAATGGCGCTGGCGTCGATGGGGATTTATGTTTTTGAAACAAAATTCCTGATTGAACTGTTGAAGAAAGATGCCGCTGATCCGAACTCATCGCGCGATTTCGGCAAAGATATCATTCCCGCCGTTGTCACGGGCGGCAAAGCTGTGGCGCATCGATTTGCAAAATCTTGCGTTCGCTCGGAACTCGAAAAAACCTCCTACTGGCGAGATGTGGGAACCATAGATGCATATTGGGAAGCCAATGTGGATTTGACCGACACTTTGCCATCGCTTGATCTTTATGATCACGATTGGCCGATCTGGACTTATGGCGAGGTCACACCTCCAGCTAAATTTGTGCATGATATAGATGGCAGACGCGGGCAAGCCTTGGCCTCGCTTGTTTCAGGCGGGTGCATTGTGTCGGGCGGTTCGATCAAGCGCACGCTGTTGTTCACGGGTGTACGGGTCAATTCGTTCTCTTCACTGGAAGAGGCGGTTGTGCTGCCACGGGTGTTTGTTAGCCGCAAAGCGCGTCTCACCAAAGTGGTGATCGACAGTGACGTGGTAATCCCTGAAGGACTGGTTGTTGGCGAAGATCCTATCCTCGATGCAAAACGTTTCCGGCGCAGCGAAAATGGTGTGTGCCTCATCACACAGCCGATGATTGATCGACTTGTCTGATGCAAGTTCTTTCAGTCACCTCTGAAATCTATCCGCTGATAAAAACCGGCGGCCTTGCTGATGTGACGGGGGCGTTGCCGCTGGCTTTGCAAAAACATGGCGTTTCCATGAAAACTTTAGTGCCGGGCTATCCCGCAGTCATGCAGGCGCTGGAGAACGCCACAACGGTGCACAGTTTTAAAACTCTCATGGGCGGCGCTGCAACACTGATTTCCGGCAAAGCCAAAGGCCTCGATGTGTTTGTCTTGGATGCGCCTGATCTATTCAATCGCGCAGGCAATCCCTACCTCGGACCCAATGGCAAGGATTGGCCTGATAATGCCCAGCGCTATGCTGCACTTTCACAAGTGGCCGCCGATTTAGCGCGTGGTGCTTTAGGCAATTACAAAGCCGACATTCTGCACCTGCATGATTGGCAATCTGCATTGGCAGCTCTCTATGTTAAATATCGGGGTGGCCCAAAAACGATCGTCACTGTCCATAATATTGCATTTCAGGGCCAATTCCCTTCGGCCTCTTTCGGCATATTGGATTTGCCGCCACAAGCCTTTGCAATTGATGGCTTGGAATTCTACGGCAATGTCGGTTTTCTTAAAGGTGGGCTTTCGTGCGCAGATGCCATAACCACCGTAAGCCCAACCTATGCCAATGAAATTTGCACATCAGATTATGGTATGGGCCTTGAAGGCTTGCTGCAGGCAAGGCGCGGTCAGCTGACGGGCATTGTAAACGGCATTGATACGCAAGTGTGGAACCCCCAAACAGATGCAGCACTAACTGCCAATTATAGCGCAAGCGATTTTTCCAAACGCCAACTTAACAAGCGCGAGGTTGAAAAGCGTTTCAAGCTCGAAAAAGATGATGGCATTATTCACGGCGTGGTCAGTCGCTTAACATGGCAAAAGGGCATGGATATTTTTGCATCCTTACTCGATTGGCTCGCAGGCACTGGTGCACGGCTGGCTTTGATCGGAACAGGTGAGGAAGCAATCGAGTCCGCATTCAAGGCGGCAGCCCAACGCCATCCCGGCCGCATCGGGGTTGTTACTGCTTATGACGAAGCTCTGTCACATCTGGTGCAGGGCGGTTGTGACACAATGCTTGTGCCATCCAGGTTTGAGCCCTGCGGCCTCACTCAGCTTTACGGGCTGCGCTATGGCTGTGTGCCAGTTGTGGCCCGCACAGGCGGATTAGCCGATACAATCATCGATGCCAATGATGCAGCACGCGCTGCAGGCGTGGCAACGGGTATTCAATTCTCGCCAGTAGACGGCATATCATTGCAAAATGCACTTGTGCGCACCGCAAATCTTTATGGAAAAAAAGCCGTCTGGAAAAGCATCCAAGCGCGTGGCATGGGCACCGAAGTATCCTGGGATCACAGTGCTGCCGAATACGCTGAACTTTATAAATCCCTGAGCAGTGAATAATCTATCTTGAAGTTAAACTTGGAAAAAGGCGCAGCCTTCCCCCTCGGAGCGACCCTTGAAAAAAATGGTGCAAACTTTGCCGTCTGGGCCGCTCGGGCCGAACACATCTCGGTTTGTATTTATGATGCAGTCACCAAAAACGAGATATTCAGATCACCACTAACGGGTCGGAATGGCGATGTGCATTTTGGTTTCATCTCGGATGTGAAACCCGGCATGCTTTATGGTTTGCGCG
>JAYTSN010000278.1:0-10556 GCA_043745625.1 Aestuariivirga sp.
TATTCAACCAAGGCCTCAACGCAAAACCTTTCATCACCGATTCAAACAGGCGAAGCTTGGCGTTATCCAGCGCTGGCCATGCAATGTGGGAATGGCAACCGCAATTGAACAGCTTAAGCGTGGGCGATGATCTGGCCCGCAGCCTTGGCTATAACCAGCTTGAGTGGCAAGGCAACGCTCAAGGCCCGATGATCCAAGTGTTGCACCCCCAAGACATCGCAAATTATATGGGGGTAGTCGGCGACGTTGAACAACGGCCCGGCCAAATGGTGATGCGTGAATTGCGCCTGCGCAAAGCTGATGGCAGCTATCGCTGGTATTTATTGCGCGCCCGTTGGGTGCCTGGGCCCAATCAACTATCAGACCGCTGTATCGGCACGTTGACGGATATAACCAAAGATAAAGAAGCAGAAGAACACCTCGTCAGCGATTCAGTGCACGATGCGGTGACAGGCCTGCCAAACCGTGTTCTGTTTATTGACCGCGTGGAACGCGAGTTGAAAAAAACCATGTGTTTGCCATTTAGAATTCTACTCGTCGATATCGACCGCCTTAAAACTTTGAACGATGCGCTGGGCCATGAATTCGGCGACCAGTTATTAAAAACTGCGGGGGAACGCATCAGCGAAGCAATCGAAAGCGATGAAACAGTTGCGCGGATTTCGGGCAGTCAATTTGCTGTGCTGGCGGTGGAAGCTATTGCCAGGCGTAGTGCATCAACACTGGCAGCCGACATCGCCCAAAGTTTGGCCAAGCCGATCATGCTGCGTAATCAGGAAATAAGCTTGGTCTCGAGTGTGGGCATATCGTTAGTCAATGATGCAGGTAACGCTGCAACAATGATGCAGCAGGCATCGACGGCCTTGCTTCAAGCACAGCAAAGCACGACCAAGAAAATTGTAACTTATAGTAAGCATTTTAAAGATGAACGCGCGGCCGAACTTAATCTGGAATCCGAATTGCGCCGCGCCATTAGCAACGACGAAATCGAGGTGCACTATCAGCCGATTTGTTATTTCCACACATTGGAAGTGGCAGGCTTTGAAGCACTTGCACGTTGGCGCCACCCCACACAAGGTTTGCTGCCGCCTTTGCAATTTATTGAGCTGGCCGAGAAAGCTGGCCTCATTACTGAGATCGGACAAATTGTGTTGTCGATGGCCGCCAGACAACTGGGCATTTGGCAACGCGTTCTGCGCCGCGACAAGTTTTTCTTTGTGGCAGTCAATGTTTCTGCAACTCAACTGATGCACAAAGACTTTTTGAAACAAGTGCAAGATGTGATCAACCGCGAAACGCTGTCGCTTGGCAGTTTGAAAATTGAAGTCACTGAATCAGTCATCATGCGCCAACCGCAAAAAGCGGCTAAGCTTTTGCAGCAACTGCGCAGCTTGGGCGTTGGCCTTTCATGTGATGATTTCGGCACTGGTTTTTCTAGTCTCTCAAGCTTGCGCGATTTTCCGTTTGATACATTGAAGATTGATCGTTCATTCATTGATCCGGAAACCTATGATGATCGCAGCGCCACAATTATCGCAACAATTACGGATCTTGCCCACCGCTTGAATATGGTTGTCGTCGCCGAAGGCATTGAGACGCAAGACCAAATTGATAACCTGGCATTACTAGGTTGTGATTTGGGCCAAGGTTATCTGATCGGCCAGCCGATTACGGCCACCGAGGTGGCGGCAATTCTTCAAGTTTTGCCACGTAAAATTGTTAGTGATAGCGAGATGTACCAGCAGCAAATGCCAGAAGTAGCTGAAGAAATTATGGCTGTTGCCAAATCCTCTGATCCTCGAGACGAGCTGCCGCTGCGCCGAAATCTGCCAGTTTATATTGGCGATCAAGCCGAAGAGGATGGTTTCGTGCCCGAACTTTTACCCTCGATCTTCGCCGTTCCGCGCATGGGCGAAATGCAACTTAAGAAACAGCGCACAGCCCCTGCTAAGAAACCAGTTAAACGCGCAAAAGCAAAATCAGCCAAAAAAACGCGGCGTTAGTTTACTTCTTCATCCCCGCCAGCTTCATCATCATATCAATAATGCGGGGCACATAGCGTTCGCCATATCCAAGTGTTTCGGCCAGAACAAATGTCTGGTGCACCTGCTCAGCCATGAATGAGGCGACTGGCATTTGCTCGGTCATGTTTGTGTAGTAGCGCAAATCCTTCCTGGCATTGCGAATAGCGAATTTCAATTGCGAGTCGTCGTCTGAAAGTGGAACATTAATCAACCGACCAAACATCACCGATGATGCACCGCCGCCCATAATCACTTCGCGCAACGCTTTCATATCAACCCCGGCTTTTGCCGCCACGGTGATGGCCTCAGCCGCAATGGCTGCATGGCCCAGTGACAGGAAGTTATTGAGCAGTTTCACTTGATGCCCAGTTCCCACAGCACCCGTGTGCACAATGAGTTCAGCAAAGCTACTCAACACCGGACGGATGAGTTCCAACATGCTGGCGTCACCACCAACCATAAGCCCAAGCTTTCCAGCTTCGGCTTCATTGGGCGTGCGCGTCATTGGCGTGTCCATAAACGTGATGCCGTGTTCGGCAGCCTTGGCCACGATGCGCATGGTTGAAGAGGGTTCAGCAGTTGAGCAATCGGCAATGATCAAACCCTCGCGCCCATTCTTCAAAAGCCCTTCATCGCCGAATACAATCTCTTCAACCTGCGGCGTGCCCGTCACAACCAGAATAACCATATCGCAAGCATGAGCAATTTCGGCAATCGTATGTGCTTCATGGGCACCCAGCGCAACAAGGTTTTCAACTGGAACACGATTTTTATGCGCCAATACGTTGAGCTTGAATCCTTTAGCCAGAATATTCTTGCCAATGCCGTGGCCCATCAAGCCGACGCCGATTAGACCCACTGTTTTTATAGTCATAACGCTTCTCCTTTTGCCAAAGCTGCAAATGCAGCTGGCTCTAAAATGAATATATGGTCATCGCTTTTGTGTTTAAATCCAAGCCGCTTATAAAAACGCGCAGCGCCAGAGTTTGTTACATCAACTTCCATTTTAATAAAACCTGCTCCGCGTTTTTGCGCCTCGTGCAGTGTCCCTACCAGTAATTTCTCGCCAACATTTTTTCCGCGCGCAAACGGCATGACATAAAGATCACTGATATAAATTCCGCGCCCGCCGCGCCAGGATGAATAGGTCATCGTCCAAAGGCAAACACCCAACATCTGGCCGGTATCTTCAATCACTGTCACTTGCGCCACGTCTTTACAATCGCGCAAATTTTGCCCGGTGATCAGCGGCACCACATCAAGGCCAATATCCCTGGGCATTTGGCGGATCAGCACGGCCACTGCATCCTCTTCTCCTGCCTTCATTGGCCGCACGCGAAAACCCATAACACCATCCCAAAATCAAATCCGTGTGCTAAGATTGCATGAGGAAATGCCAATTCGCAAGAAGAACAGAATGAATAATCAATCCCCATTGCCTCCTTCCATCCATTCAACCGGAAATATGCCAAAAGTCGCTTGGGCTAAGGGCTCATATTTATACGATGCAGATGGCAAGCAATATATCGACGGCTCCAGTGGCCCCGCAGTTTATTGCATCGGCCATGGCAATGAAGAAGTAAATGCAGCGATTGCTGATCAATTAGGCCGCATTGCCCATGGCTATCGCTATAATTTTACAACTGATGCGCTTGAGGAATTGACCGAGATTATCACCGCTCGCTGCGGCGGCACATTAAAGCACATGGTCTATGTGACGGGTGGTTCGGAAGCGGTTGAAAGCTGCTTGAAAATAGCTCTTCAATATCATTATGCCCGAGGCGATTTAAGCCGCCGCAAATTCATCGCCCGCGAACGATCATGGCATGGCAACACGCTTGGCGCTCTATCCGTATCCGGCTTTCTTGAACGTAAAATGGCCTTCGAAGGTTCCCTTCTCGATGTCATCCGCCTTTCACCCACCAACGCCTACCGCCCCATCGAAGGTTCGAACGCGCAAACCGTGGGCGCGGCCAGTGCCAAGGAATTGGAAGATGCAATTTTAAAAGCGGGTGCAAAAAACATCGCCGCCTTCATCTTCGAACCCGTTGTGGGTGCGGCAGGCGGCTGTGTGCCTGCCCCTGATGGCTATGCAAAACGCGTGCGCCAGATTTGCGATCGCCACGGTGTTCTTATGATCTCCGACGAAGTGATGTGCGGCGCAGGGCGCGTCGGCACATGGCGCGCACTCGAAAAAGATGGCGTGGAGCCCGACATTATGTCCATCGCCAAAGGCCTCGCTGCAGGATACTTGCCACTCGGCGCTGCGATCTATTCTGATAAAGTCAGCGCCGCATTTGGCCACGTCCCCCAAACCGGTCATACCTTTACTGCCCACACCGCGTGTTGTGCTGCTGGTGTTGCAGTGCAAAAAATTGTGACCCGCGAGAAATTGGTGGAACGCGTAGCTGCCAATGAAATGAAATTTAAAGCCATGCTCGCTGATGCCTTCTCTGGTGTCGAAGCCGTGGGTGATATTCGCGGGCGTGGTTATTTCATCGCTGCCGAACTCGTCCAAAACCGCATAACCAAAAAACCTTTTGATGCAGGTTTGAAACTCTTCATGCAAATCCGCCAACAAGCTTTTGCCAATGGCCTAATCTGCTACCCTGTCGGCGGCAACGCCGATGGCGTGAATGGCGACGTTGTGATCTTGGCTCCACCCTATAATGCCACGGATGAGGAGCTGGCAGAAATTGTGGAGAAGATGGCAAAGAGTGTAAAGCAGGTTTTGGCGAGATTGGGGTTAGGGTAGTTCCCGACTTGTGTCCAAGAGCCCTTATCCGCCTTAAGGCACCTTCTCCCATTTGCGAAGGCGTATATGGAGAGCAGCCATATGCTGCAGCGCGGCTCTCAATAATTCTCGCCTTCGCCCGTTCGCCCTTGCGAATGGGAGAAGGTGCCGAAGGCGGATGAGGGATCTTTGACACGAGTCGATTTCTAAATTGACATGGGCGTTTTTTTGGTCGCTCGAATGAAACCTCAATTTTTATAATTTTCACAGAATTTAAAGTTGTTAAATTCGGTGACCGTGCACTCTATTATCAATTTGACAAGGCACTCACAACAAAGCAAATAATTGAATGCACTGTCACCAAATTATAAATCCTACGCAGAAATTTAGACTTGATATTTTTGAGTTCCCGACTCGCGGCCAAGAGCCCTCATCCACACTTCGGGCACCTTACTCCCATTCGCAAGGGCGAACGGGCGAAGGCGATAATCATTTACGTTGGAGCTCAATGATGTGCCTTCTCTCCGTTTGCGGCTTCGCAAATGGGAGAAGGTGCCCGAACGGCGGATGAGGGCTCTTGGCCGCGAGTCGAGAGCTAACCCACCGGCGCCCACTGCACCTGATCGATCCGCGTGGCCCCGGCTGCTAACATAATCAGTCGGTCCAGCCCCAGCGCCACACCTGATGCATCGGGCATCATTGCCAGCGCTTCCAACAATTCCTGATCAATTGGATAACGCTCGCCGTAAAGCCGCTGTTTAATTTCCATCTCGTCTTCAAAGCGCCGGCGCTGTTCGGCGGCATCGGTCAGCTCGCCAAAGCCATTGGCTAATTCAACGCCGCAAGCATAAAGCTCAAAGCGTTCGGCTACCCGGGCATCATGGGTGCAGGCGCGAGCGAGGGCTGCTTCACAAGCTGGATATTCGTAGAGAACAGTAATGCGGCCATTGCCGAGGTTTGGCTCAACTCTTTCGACTAAGATGCGACTGAAAATATCGCTCCAGCTTTCATTTACTTGAAACGCAACGGGCGACTGGGCGGCAAGGGCATCGCGGTTTGATTGGCTGTTAGTCAGTGTACTGAGTAAATCAACGCTTGCGAATTTTTGAAAGGCATCGGCGACGGTTAAGTATTCGGCTACGGCGAAAGGATCGCATAGGCGTTCGCGCCAATTAAATTGCTTTTGGGCGACGGTCAAAGCAGCCAGCCTTACGAGCGAGATTGTATCTTCAATAATCACTTTGTAATTTTCTTCGACGCGGTACCACTCCAACATCGTAAACTCTGGTGCATGGGTGAGTGTACGTTCGCGGTTGCGAAACACGTGGCCAAGATTAAAGATGCGTTTCTCGCCAGCCGCCAATAATTTTTTGCAGGCAAATTCTGGTGAGGTGTGGAGATAGCGATCCACGCTCACGCCATCATTGCCAATCAGTGTGGTTTTAAATGCGTGGAGATGGGCTTCATTGCCGGGCGAGACTTGAAGTGCTGGCGTATCCACTTCTAAGAAATCCCGCTCGGCAAACCATGCGCGGCAGGCCGCAACAATTTTGTTCCTTGCCAATAAAAATGGTCTGCGATCTTCATGGCGGCTAGGGTGAAACCAGCGGTTTTCAGGGTTTGGCACAGGGGTTGGCTTTCAAGGTTCATGCTGCTAATAGCCGCCCACAGCAAATTTTAAAAGTGAGAGCAGCAATTGGTTAAAGTTATCGCCTCGGGCGTCCGCAAAGGCAATGTGATCGAGCATGAGGATGGCAAGTTATACATCGTTCTGAAAGCTGAATCGATGCACCCGGGCAAAGGCACGCCGACCACCACCATTGATATGCGCCGCATTTCAGACGGTGTAAAAACTGTAGTGCGTTACAAGACCACTGATGCGATGGAACGCGCTTTCGTTGAAACCATCATGCACACTTATTTGTATCAAGATGGTGACAATTATATTTTCATGAACCCTGAAAGCTTTGAACAGGTTTCTCTGCACACCGACATGGTGGGCGACAACGCGCCTTATCTGCAAGAAGGCATGGAATGCCAGATTGCGATGTTTAACGATGGTCCGATTTCAATTGAAATTCCGCCACGCGTGACTTTGGAAATTACAGACTGTGAGCCTGCGATCAAGAATCAAACGGCTTCTTCTTCATTCAAGCCAGCGATGTTGAACAATGGCGTGCGCACTTTGGTGCCGCCGCATATTAACGTGGGCACGCGCATCGTGGTTGATACCAATGATGGTTCTTATGTGGAACGCGCCAAGGATTAACTTAAGCGTGACCTGCTTGGGTTGATAGCATCCGGGGATCAACACCGAGTTTGGCGAGGGCTGCATGATGAAGCCCTTTTGCATTTTGGCCAAACACCAAATCCGAGTCAGGATCACAGTGCAGCCAGCCATTATTCGAAATCTCGTCATCGAGTTGCCCAGGTGACCACCCTGCATAACCAAGTGTGATGAGCTGACGCCGCGGGCCTTTGCTGACTGCGATAGCCTTCAATATTTCAACGGTGGTGTTCAGCGTAAAATCGGCCGTGATTCTGTGCGATCCTTGCGCCATATAATCTGGGCTGTGCAGAACGAAACCTTGAAAGGTTTTAACTGGCCCACCGAGCATGATGGGCTGGAGCAAAACCTCTTCAGGAATGGCTTTGCCGAGTTCGAGCTTGTCAGCAAGGTCGGCAAAATACATTTGCGGTGCAGGTTTGTTTAAGACGAGGCCCATCGCTCCATCGGCGCTGTGCTCACATAAAAACACCACCGATTTATTGAACCAATCGCCTTGGATGCTTGGCATGGCGATGAGGAGCTTACCTTTTAAGGACGTTCGACGGGTCATGTGATCAACTTATTTGCTTTTAGTGCTAACGGGAAGGTGACTGGCAGTTGAGTAAGCAAGCGAGTATGGTGAAATGATGAACAGACGGTTTTTAATTTCTTCATTAGCAGCTTTGCCTTTTATGGGCAGTGCCCGTGCCGCAACGCCATGGGCGGCCCAGTTTATGGTCGGCAATTTTGATGGCAAGGCCTATTCGGCGGGGCTTTACATCAAATTAGACCGAGACTGGAAAACCTATTGGCGCAATCCCGGCGATGCTGGTGTTCCGCCATCCATCACTGCTGCGCCAAATGCGAACTTGGCAAGCATGGCGGTGGATTTTCCTTTGCCGCTGCGGCTGGTCGATGAGAGTGGCACGGTATTTGGCTATCATGATGAAGTTTTATTTCCGATCACAGTAACGCCCAAGGATGATAGTCAGCCTTTGAATGTGCAGTTCTCATCGTTCTTTGGTGTTTGCCAAAAAGTGTGCACGCCTGCAAAGTTCGATGCTATGTTGAATTTCTCGCCAAAATCCGCTCCCACGGCGGAAGCGGACTTGATTGAAAAATGGCGCGGCCTTGTTCCAAAGGCTGGGGCAATCGTAAAAACCGCGACCGTTAAAGACAGATTTCTGCATCTTGATCTCTTGACGCGTGCCGATGAAATATTTGTGGAGGGCCCCGACAATTTTTATTTTAGCCAACCAAGCTTTGATGCTGCGGGCACCAATGCGTCTCTTAAAATTGCGGGTCTGAAAAATGATCTCGAACTTAAAGGTGTTGAGCTGCGTTTAACCGCTAACATAAACGGCCAGGGGGTTGATCAGCGGGTCGAGGTCGCTTAAGTCTCTCCTACAAATGTGAGGATGAAAATGACAATCAAGATCGGTGATAAAATTCCAGCGGCAACATTCAAAGTGATGACCGCAGACGGTAAAAGTGAAATGACAACAGACGGTATTTTCAATGGCCGCAAGGTTGTGTTGTTTGCAGTGCCTGGCGCTTTCACGGGAACCTGCACGAAAGCCCACATGCCAAGCTTCCTTGCGCATTTTGATGCCATTAAAACCAAGGGCGTGGATATGATTGCATGCACATCCGTCAATGATGTTGATGTGATGAACGCTTGGGCCAAGAGCACGGGCGCTGACGGCAAGATTGTGATGTTGGCCGATGGCAACGCCGACTTTGCCAAATCTGTTGGCTTGGAAAAAGATTTTAATGCGGCGGGCATGGGTATGCGCTCAAGCCGTTATTCAATGATCGTTGAAAATGGCGTGTTGCAGCAGCTGAACGTCGAAGGTGGGCCGGGCTCGATGGTGTCTGGCGCTGAAACAATTTTAGAGCAATTATAAAAAAATCCTATATTTCTAAAAATAGTCCTTGACACCGTACGGTGACTGGGATACATGTCGGTATATTCCACAATTGGGTTTGTAAGATTTTTACAATCCGATGAATAACTGAATAAATTCGTCATGCCCGCCCCCGCCTTCGCGAGGACAGGCTACAGCGGGCATCTGCGTTTTGAGGCAAGAAAACAGAGATTCCCGCCTGCGCGGGAATGACGAGTATAGTGAAGTTTACGAAAACTCACTAAACTCCGTGCGACACTCTCTTCATCTCAGCTATGCCCTGCCGCGCCAATTCATCGGCGCGTTCATTTTCGGGGTGGCCGGCGTGACCTTTGACCCAAGCCCAAGAAACTTCATGGCGCTTGATGGCTTCGTCCAGCGCCTGCCACAGCTCAACATTTTTAACCGGTTTTTTATCAGCGGTTTTCCAACCATTGCGTTTCCAACCATGGATCCACTTGGTGATGCCGTCTTTGACATATTGGGAGTCCACATGCATCTCAACATCACAGCCACGTTTCAAAACATTCAGCGCCTCTATGGCCGCTTTCAACTCCATGCGGTTATTGGTGCTTTGTGGCTCGCCGCCATAAATCTCTTTGCGCGTGCCGTTGTAATCCAGAATAGCACCCCAACCGCCGTGGCCGGGATTGCCGGAACATGCGCCATCCGTATGAATGATAACTTTGGCCTTGCTCATGCGGCGGGTTGGACAGGGCGCAATTCACGCGGCAGTTTGAAGGACACATTTTCTTCGCGCAACACAACTTTCTCGACAGACACGTCATAGTGGCCCCGAAACGCATCGATGATTTCATTGACCAGAATTTCAGGAGCCGATGCACCAGCTGAAAGGCCGATCGTTGAAAGCCCTTGCAAAGTGGCCCAATCCAAATCAGTGGCGCGTTGAACCAGCAATCCACGCGGGCAGCCATTTTTCTCGCCCACTTCAACAAGGCGTTTGGAGTTTGATGAATTGGGTGCACCGACAACGATCAGAAGTTCGATTTTATCGGCGATGGATTTAACAGCATCTTGGCGGTTGGTGGTGGCGTAGCAAATGTCTTCTTTGAGTGGGCCTTTAATGGCTGGAAAACGCTTTTGCAAAACCGCAATCACATCTTTGGTGTCGTCAACTGAAAGCGTGGTTTGCGTGACGTAGGCCAGCTTCGATGGATCGCGCACCGGAACCACTTCTGCATCATCGGTGGTTTCAATCAGCGTGATTGCACCAGTGGGAAGCTGGCCCATGGTGCCGATCACCTCGGGGTGGTTCTTATGGCCGATCAAAATGAGTTCGAGGCCTTGCTCATGATGGCGCAGCGCTTCCATGTGAACCTTGGTGACGAGGGGGCAGGTGGCATCAATCTGAAACATCGCCCGGCGCTGGGCTTCGGCGGGCACCGATTTTGGAACGCCGTGAGCCGAGAACACCACGGGATGATCCCCCGCTGGAATCTCATCGAGCTCATCGACAAAAATCGCACCCTTGGATTTGAGATCATCGACCACAAACTTGTTATGCACAATCTCATGGCGCACATAAACCGGCGCGCCATAAAGCTCGAGCGCGCGCTCAACAATATCAATGGCACGCACCACACCAGCGCAGAAGCCGCGCG
>JAYTSN010000279.1:0-1169 GCA_043745625.1 Aestuariivirga sp.
TTAATGCGCCCGCCTTCAAAGCGTTCGGCAATAGCCACCATGTCTTCGCCGCCATAGGCGTGTTCAATTTCGGCGAGTGCACCAAGGGTTAGAACAAGGGTATAATTTTGTCCGCCAAGTTCAGCTTCAATTTCACCACGATGTCGATTGGCCATGCTGCACCTCAAATTGCTGTGAATGAAAGTTGGCCCGCAGATGCGAGTGCCAAATCAAACGTCACCTCGCCATCGTGTTTTGCGCCAAAATCCAAACTCACAATTTGGAATGGCCCTTGTACAATACCGAAATTCGGAATGATGATTTGCCAATCCACAATCGTGCTGTTGAAGAAATATGACCTGATTGTCAGATCGGTTGCCGCATCTTTAAAAATGCCTTGGCCGCGGAGGCCTGCCGATTTCAATCCAGCACCTGCCAGTAATTCGCGCCATGCGCCTGCGGATTCCTGTGATGTGGCATCAACGGTTTCTGAATTGAATGAAAGTGTGTGACTGCGCAGTCCCGCCACGGTCACAAAGACGGCTGTCCCGGTGCTGTCGAGTTTTAACAATAGGTCACGGCCTTTTTGGGCTGCCATGGTGTGTTCCTTTTATAGGGGTTCGGTCGCGGCGCGAAAGCGCACCACGCCATTAAAATTGGAAGTGGCGATTGATTTTGAAACGAAGTTGAACACAGCGCGCAGATCGATCAGCCTGTGATCAGTCAACGTTAACACCGCACCATCCAGCGTTGATTCAATTTCATTGGCAATGTTTTGGGCCAATGGACGTGCGCGCGAATTGGTGGTTATCTCAAGTGTTACAATCAGCTCATGCGCCTTTTGATCAGCCACGCTCCAATCGCGGGTTTCGGTTGCGCCAAACACCACATAAGGCGGGTTGGCACCGCGTGGCACCTCATCATAGATATGCGCACCACCAAGCAATGCGGTCAGCGGGGCACGGCCAAGTAACGCCGCCCGCATTGCCTGCTGAACAGATTGTGCGGGGCTCATTTCAACCGCCTGTTGCGATAAGTTTTCAAAAGCTCAACAGCGCCAGTTGGCAAGCGACCATTGTTTTGATCACCGCGATTGGCATACCAATCCGTAATCGTCATCAACATGGCTTGCTTCATTTCAGCTGGCACAGTTGCAGTTGTTGCACCAAAGCCCGCAATGAATTTGAGCT
>JAYTSN010000280.1:0-1166 GCA_043745625.1 Aestuariivirga sp.
ACATCGATCACCATCAACCGCGCTACGGTTGACCACATGGATGCCAATGGCACGCCACAATATGCCAACCACACATCACCATTCATTGACCAAAGCCAAACCTATGGCTCTGCCAGCCAGGTGACAAACCTGCTGCGCGAGTGGGTTTCTGATACAACAACGGCAGCAGCTGGAGATTTCCATGCTGGCATGAACATGTTGGATGGTCACACATTGGCAACAGCATGGGTCAATGGCCATGGCCAGACTGTCAATGACACCTTGCCGACATTGAACGAACTCCGCGCTCACATTTTGGCAACAGACCGCGCTGGTTTGACATGGGAGGACATTTCAGACCTCCGCAACCGCGATGCAAGCGGCCACGTAACTGCTGGAACCAGCGGTTCGGCCCTGATCCTCGATAGCAATCCACGCTTTGATGATGTGCATTTGTTAAACGGCACACCAGCTCAAGATGTGGTTGTAAACAGCGCGATAAGCACGCTCGATGCAGCAGTTAAAACACAGTTTGGACCTGGTTCGTATTTGAAAATTGATCCAACAAGCCACAAGTTAACACTGTTCATCGAAAATCTTCCTGCAAGTTCCCCTTCAAGCACACCACACACATTGACAGGTGCAAGTGCGCTTTATCCATGGGTGAACTTCTCCAACTTCAGCATCATTGCACCAGCTGGTGCAGTTCATGACGCTGTAGGCGAAATCCTCATGGCCTCAGTTGGCGATCACTATATCGCGGGCGACGGTCGTGTGAACGAAAACTTCGGTCTCACATCTATCCACCACATCTTCCACGAAGAGCATAACTTCCAAGTTCAAAATTTGATGGAAGCTTTGCACACGCAAGATATTTCTACAAACGACACCGCACATGCCAAATTGCATGAATTCCAAATTGACGTTGGCAACGGCATGAATGCTGCGGGTGACTATGTCGCCGCCGATCATGTGACCATCTCTTGGGACATGGACAGAATGTTCAATGCCACCAAGCTGATCGTTGAAATGGAATATCAACACGCAGCCGTTGACCAATACGCACGTAACGTAACACCAAACATCCAGGAGTTCGTTGGCTACTCACCAGACAAGAACCCTGGCGTGTCGTTGGAATATGCTCAGGGCGCCTTCCGCTTTGGTCACTCCACTTTGCGTGAAACCAT
>JAYTSN010000281.1:0-3642 GCA_043745625.1 Aestuariivirga sp.
CTTCTGCGGCCTTCAACTCACGATCGAGTGTGACGGCTTTATGGTGTAAAGCGATCATTTGGCGGAGGCCTGTCCGGGCATCATCTTGTGCAGCACCAGAACCCAAGAACCACTCATTCAAACGTTTCGCCTGTGTTTCGAGGCGGTCCAGCAACGGCCCAAACCCTCTTGACAACAGATGGCCCCGAAGGACCGCCGGTTCAAGGCTTTCCATCGAGAACGCGCTATCTATGATATTGGCCCGCATAGAGTCAAGCTCACGCGACGAGATATCTATTTTCCTGAATTCGGCATAAAATTCGTGAACCAGCTCAGGATGATTGATCAGTGTGAGGACGATCATCCGCTCGCGGTGCTCTGTTGCGGTGTTTGAATTGCTTTTGCCGGCAAGGGCTTTTAGCTTTTGCGATGCGGGTTGTTGAAGTTCCCAAGGCTTCTGCCCCCATTTCAAACGGGCTTGCGGCTTTCCAGCTGTGAAAGCGCGGCGTTGGCCTTGAGCGCCTTTGAACAGATTAGTAAGACGCTCCTGCAAATCCGAGAGGTAATGCTTGCGCACTGTTTCATCAGCAATTTGCGAAAGCTGAAGGCGTAAGTCTTTTTCAAATGCCGCGCGTCGCTCTGGTGTGGTGCGATCATTCTCGTCCAAAGCCCGCGCCCATAAAACCGAGGCCATGGGTTCTGCCGCGTTCACAACTGTTTTCACAGCTTCCGGCCCTTCGGTTTTTAAAAGATCATCAGGATCTTGCCCCTCTGGCAGAAATGCAATCTTGAGTGAGTGCCCAGGCTTTAGCAGTGGTAACGCCAAATCAAGAGCGCGGTAAGCCGCCTTCTGCCCCGCACTGTCGCCATCAAAACAAAGCACAGGTTCTGGCACCGCTTTCCACATAATGGCAAGTTGGTTTTCGGTGAGCGCCGTGCCGAGCGGCGCTACGGCCTCGGTGAACCCCGCGCGGAACATGGCGATCACATCGACATAGCCTTCAACGGCAATCAGCTGGCCCGAATTATGCGCCACGCCACGCGCCTTATCAAAATTATATAAAATCTCGCCCTTGTGAAATAGCGGCGTATCTGGCGAGTTCAAATATTTCGCTGGAACATCGGCCCGCAGCGCCCTGCCCCCAAAGGCAATCACCCGGCCACGCGGATCGCGGATCGGAAACATCACGCGGTCGCGAAAGCGGTCATAGGCCACCGGAATATCATCACCCGCAATCACCAGCCCAGCTTCAGCCATTTGTTCGACGGTGATTTTCATATCGGCCAAATGTGCGCGCAAGGCTGATCGATCATCGGGCGAATACCCAATCGAGAATTCTTTCTGGATGGCCGGCGATAATCCGCGATCCGCCAGATAGCCCCGAGCCTTCGCGCCGCGCGCCGTTTGCAGCTCTGCCTCAAAGAACTTCGCCGAAATTTCCATTATTTCATAAAGACTTGTGCGCAGTTCTTCACGCTCAACATCAGCTTCAGAAATAACCGGCATCGGCAATCCGGCCTCAGAAGCCAGCTGCGCCACGGCTTCGGGAAAAGGCACGCCCTCTTTCTCAATCAGATAAGTAAAAATATCGCCAGATTGTTTGCAGCCAAAACAATAATACCGCCCTTTGCGGTCATCAGCATGAAAGCTCGGAGACTTCTCACCATGAAACGGGCAGCACGCCCAATAATCCCCCTTGGCCGCATTGGTCTTGCGCCGATCCCATGCCACCTTCCGCCCGATCACCGAAGAGATCGAAACCCGGTTTCGAATGTCGTCGAGGAATGAGGGTGGGAATTTCATGGGAGGGGCTTAGAGCGAAAATTGCCAAGAGGTCAAATAGGCAAATTTCGAACACGGATCCCGTCCACACCTAAAATACAGAATAAGCCGCCCCAATCTTCACGGCTTTGGACAGTCGTCAAGACGCGGTGAGCAGTTTGACTGACACTCATTCCCTCTAAACGCAAAAGCAAAACGCCACCCAATTTCTGGCCGCGGTCGCGCGCAGCAATACTGGCAAAGGCCTTATCAGATGTTAGGAGAAAACAACCCTTATGTTTCGCAACCTGCAAAACCTCGGTATCGTCTATCCCAGCGCAAGTCTCTGCAATCCACTCAACATGATAGCCAGCAGTTCTCAGCGACCTAACAATTTCACCGGACACATTCTCATCGGCCAGAATATTCACTACGCAGCCGACGGAAACACTGTTTCGCCAGCAATCACATCGCGCGCGTATGCCAAACATGCCGCAACATCTTCAGTTTTTAAAGTTGGATAATTGGCAAGGACTTCAGACGTCGACCAGCCAGCAGCCAAGTGCCCTAGCACTTGCTCCACACTTAATCTGGTGCCTTTCACGATTGGCTTTCCAGCCAATATAGCTTCATTGATAACAATCCGATCTAGAATTGGGTCAATCATAATTTAACTCCTCAAGCGGAATTATAGCAGAATATTTTTGTAAATCATCTGAGATTACAACCACTGCAAGACCGCCAACGATAAGTTTATCAAGAAATCTGGGCTGGAAGAATATGGATATTAGATCAATTCAACTCGCAAGCTGCACCCAACAGCGCTTGCCGCCCGCCGCAATGTATCGAGCGTAACGGACGGGATTTCTGGATCAAACAGTCGGTCTAATTGCCGCCGACTGGTTTTCATCCTTAACGCCATTTGCGTTTTTGTAATACCTTGCGCTTTCATCGCCGCTGCCAACTGCTCGGCGATAATTTCTTTGATGGCATGGTCTTCGCATGCCTCTAACATGCCTTGACTCGCGAGGAAGTCATCGAACGTCTCCTCGCTCACGCGGTCTTTGCGGGTTTGTTTTTCCATCACAAAACTTCCTTCAACCGTTTCAATGCCAGTTCCAATTCAGTTTTCGGCGTTTGCTGCGTCTTCTTCACAACAGCATGTAGCAAAATCATATGGCCATCTCCCATGCAGAAAATAACCCGAGCAATGCGACCGCCCGATAGATTGCTTCGCACTTCCCAAAGGTGCACAATGCGGTCGACCTAGAGGCCATTCAACTGCACGATTTGCATCATCGGTGAAAACGTCTGGCGCAATTTCGGTTAGTCCGTATAGCTTTGGTGCGTTTGCCCGCAGTGGTTCAGGAATAGCGGCGGCGGCAATTCCCACGGTGGCCGATAGCGCGGCCAAACTTGGCAAAACCTACTTTTACATTTTATTTTCAACTCCTTTCTACAAAAGTTGATTTTTCAAAGATATTTGTGACTTTGTTGCGACTAGAACTTCTCCGTTCGATGCATTGATCTTTATAGGGCCATCGCGCCGCTAAACTTATTTCGGATACGCTTTAAATGTCAAAAACAGACCGACAACGAGGCCGAGTGCTTCGATTACTAAAAGGGCTGGAGCATTGCCTTGCGCGCCTTTCGCATAGAGGTTCGGAGAAAACATGCGGAACAGGCCAAGGCCGAGTGCAAGCCATCCCACAATCGTGATGAGCACGGGCCAGCGCCGAGTCCATAAATTATGTGCACGGATTATCAGAAGCCCGGCCAAAAATAGCAATACACCCGACAGATAAACTACCGGCGGAATTTGTAGATCATAGAGATGCGGATTCACAAACTGGTTTTCAGACAAAAGCATGGCCACAACAGTCGGCCCAATAATTGCTGCT
>JAYTSN010000282.1:0-3640 GCA_043745625.1 Aestuariivirga sp.
CCTGCTCATTTTTAATTGCTCTATTAAATCGTCATGACCGGGAAGGCGGGCATCCGCGTTTTGCGACAAAGAAAACAGAGATTCCCGCCTGCGCGAGAATGACGGCTGGAACGAGATTCAATTGAAGCCTTCGTCCAATTCCCTCGTCTCAGCCTTCGTCGAAACCACGTGCACGATATGGTCTGCGGCGTTGGGTGTTGACTGGGGGCAGAGTGGTGTCCGGTGCGGCAATGGCCTGTTTTATTCTGCGCAAAATGACGGCGCGGTCTTTATCTGTTGCGGCTTTAGCCAGCGTGTCATGCAAATCAAGCACGATGCTTTGGGCATCATTGTGCCAATCGAGTTTTGCAACAGCGCCTTGATCGATGCGAGGCTTTATCGTGCCTGCGATGAGTTTGGCGTTATCGCCAGAAAGGTCATAAGTTTCATCAAGCGCCGGGCGGATGATGCGGTCTTCAGGCACGAGTTTGCCTTTGATTGAATCTTGTAATGCAATCTGACGCTCTTCTTCGCCGTGCGTTAAGAACAGTGTGCGCGCGATGGGGAGGCGTTTGGAAATCCAGGTTTCAAGCTCTGGCCCATCAGCGTGGCCGGAATAGTCTTCGACATTTCTGATGGTGGCGGCGACGACGATTTCTTCGCCCATGATTTTCACGTGCTTTTCACCGGCCATGAGGATTCCACCCAATGTGCCAGCGCCTTGATAGCCAACAAACAGAACGGTTGTTGATTTTTGCCAAAGGCGGTTTCTCAAATGGTGGCGAATGCGCCCGGCTTCGGCCATTCCAGATGCAGCGATTACAATAAGAAATCCGGAGAAATTATTGAGGCCTTTGCTTTCTTCAACAGACTCCGTGGATTTCACCAAAGGTGAATTGAAAGCCTTGGCAAGTTCTTGGCCATTTTCCATTTGGCTCGCATGTTTGCGAAAAATGGCGGTTGCTTTGTTTGCCAGAGGAGAATCGATGAAGATGTTGGCTTGCGGGGCCAATTTGTGATCCATTATATAAACGAGGTCGGTCACCACCTCTTGCGTGCGTTCAACTGCAAAAGATGGGATAAGCAACACGCCGCCTTTGGCTGCCGCATCTTTCAATTCAGTTGCCAATAACTCGCGGCGCTTTTCCAAGCTGCGTTCGAAGCGATCCTTGCCGCCATAGGTGGATTCGCAAATCACATAATCCCAACTGACAGGTGAAACGGGATCATGTTCCAACAATTTATTATCGGGCCCAATATCGCCGGAGAAAAGGATGCGCACTGGCTTTTTTCCGGTTTGTTCGACTTCAACCTCAATTGAGGACGAGCCTAACAAATGGCCAGCGTTCCAATAACGTGCGCGAATGCCTTTCGCTGGCGTCACCCATGTTTCATATTCAACGGGAGACAGATGCTTGATGGCTTCCATTGCATCTTCAAGTGTGTAGATTGGCTCTAACGGATCAATGCCACGTTTGGCGTTGCGTTGGTTTAATTTTTTGACTTCCATTTCCTGGATAAAGGCTGAATCAGGCAGCATGATTTGCGCCAGATCAACCGTTCCCGGCGTGCAGTAAATTTTTCCGGCGTAACCCTTTTTGGTGAGCTTTGGGATGACGCCCGCATGATCAATGTGGGCATGGGTTAGCAACATGGCATCCAAAGATTTTGGATCAAATGGGAATGGGCGATAATTCAACTCGCTCATGGTCTTTGAACCTTGGAACATGCCGCAATCGATGAGCACGCGGGCCTGGCCGGTTTCAAGCAGGTAACACGATCCAGTCACTGTTCTGGCGGCGCCGTAAAACGAGAGCTTGAGCGTCATTTAATTATTCCTTTGGAACTTTAAGACCGAGATTCAACAATGCCGTCCACGCTGCTTCTGGTGTATCGGCGAACGTGAAGAGGTCTAAATCTTTTGGGTTGATCAATTTGTGTTTGGCGAAATGTTCAAAATTAATGGCTTGTTTCCAGAATTTTGAATCATATAAAACAACGGGCAGGGCTTTGGTCATTTTTCCGGTTTGGCGCAAGGTGAGCAATTCAAACAACTCATCTAATGTGCCAAAGCCGCCGGGGAACACTACGAGAGCTGCGGCGCGCATTGCAAAATGCATTTTGCGCATCGCAAAATAATGGAAACGGAATGTCAAATCTGGCGTCGAAAACGCGTTGGGTTCTTGCTCATGGGCAAGTGTTATATTATAGCCGATGCTTTTGGCCTTAGCATCATAAGCGCCGCGATTGGCAGCTTCCATAATGCCGGGGCCACCGCCGGTTGCGATGACGTTTTCTCTAAAACCCTTTTGTTCAATTTTCGCACCGCTCTGTTCAGAGCTCAGCTTTCCGAAAGCGCGTGCTGCTTCATACCAGCCACTGCCATCACCTTCGCGCACCCGGGCCGAACCAAAAACAACGATGGTCGATTCAATGGCCATTGCCCTTAAGGTTTCTTCGGCCTTCATGTATTCGAGTTGGAACCTGATGCCCCTGGTCGAGTCACCCAACAGAAAATCTTGGTCAAGTGCAGCTAAACGGTAGGCAGGGCTGTTCAATGCAGTTTCGATGGAAGGGCGATCAATGACAGTCAAAGCAAAACCTCGGTTCATATTTGAGATTAACGACGAGAGCGGTTTGACTTTTCATAGAAAAGTTAAAATCGCCCGCGTTTAAATTTTAGATCAGCTTTTTCGAACTTTGACGATTCCGTCAAAGTCCAGGTTGATCTAAGCCCTGTGGCCTTTGCAATCAAGTGACGTCTGTGACAGAGTTAAGGAGAAAAGGAATTTACACATGGCATTTGCAAAAGCGTTTCAGGTTGAGCCCGGCCAGAAGGTTGACCTTCAGAAATATGATCCGCGCGATATGGGCGGCTTTAAAGATAAGGATAAAACCAAAGCTGAAACAGACGAGGCCTCGATTGCCATCGATGCTTTGCAGAACATGCTTTATGCTGAGGGCAAGCGGGCATTGTTGGTTGTGATCCAAGGGATTGACAGTTCGGGTAAGGATGGCACGGTAAGGGCAGTCTTCAATTATTGTGGTCCGATTGGAATGGTGAACACTTCGTTCAAAGGGCCGAGCGCTGAGGAGCTTGGTCATGACTATCTCTGGCGCGTTCATAAAGCTTGTCCGCCGCGTGGCATGATCGGAATTTTTAATCGGTCGCATTATGAAGACGTGCTGGTTGCCAAGGTGAAGAAATATGCCACACCTGAAGCAATCGAACTGCGCTATGAGCAAATTAATGAATTCGAAAAAATGCTGGTGGCTAATGGCACGACCATTTTAAAGTTCATGCTTAATCTTTCCAAGGATGAGCAGAAGGTGCGTTTGCAAGACCGTGTTGATGACCTCACCAAACGGTGGAAGTTTAACCCCGCTGATCTGGACGACCGGACTTTATGGGATGATTATATGAAAGCCTACGAAGTGGCTTTGGAGCGGTGTTCAACCGAACCTGCGCCTTGGCACATTATTCCGGCGGATCGCAACTGGGTGCGCAACGGCGTGATAGCGAAAATTGTGCGCGAACGTTTAGAGGCTATGGATCTGAAATTTCCGGAGCCAAAAGGTTGGGATCCGAAGACGATCAAGATCGTTTAACGAATGCCGCGAAGCCAACCACGGATATATTGAATAAAGCCTGGATGATACC
>JAYTSN010000283.1:0-1156 GCA_043745625.1 Aestuariivirga sp.
GTCACCACGCCCGTCACGTCAGTCGTGCGGAAGTAGAATTGTGGACGGTAGTTGTTGAAGAATGGCGTATGACGACCACCCTCTTCCTTGGTCAAGATATAAACCTCAGCCTTGAACTTCTTGTGTGGCTTGACCGAACCAGTCTTGCACAGAATTTGACCGCGCTCAACGCCTTCACGTTCAACACCGCGCAGCAACGCGCCGATGTTATCGCCAGCCTGGCCTTGATCAAGCAGCTTGCGGAACATTTCAACGCCTGTACATGTCGTCTTTACAGTGTCTCTGATGCCGACGATTTCGATTTCTTCGCCAACCTTCACAATGCCGCGCTCAACACGACCCGTCACAACCGTACCACGGCCTGAGATCGAAAACACATCTTCAATGGGCATCAGGAATGGCAGATCAATCGGACGGTTAGGCTGTGGAATATAGGTATCCACTGCTTCCATCAATTTCAGGATCGCTTCACGGCCAATCTCAGGATTGGTGCCATTCAGTGCACACAAAGCCGAACCACGGATGATTGGAATGTCATCGCCAGGAAATTGGTAAGAGCTCAAGAGCTCGCGCACTTCCATTTCAACGAGGTCCAACAATTCTGGATCGTCAACCATGTCAACCTTGTTCATGAACACAACAAGCGCTGGAACACCAACTTGGCGCGCCAGCAGAATGTGCTCACGGGTTTGTGGCATCGGACCGTCTGATGCTGACACAACCAGAATGCCGCCGTCCATTTGGGCTGCACCCGTGATCATGTTCTTGACATAGTCAGCATGGCCTGGGCAATCAACATGCGCATAGTGGCGGTTCTTGGTTTGATATTCAACGTGAGCCGTATTGATCGTAATACCACGCGCCTTTTCTTCTGGCGCCTTATCAATCTGGTCATAGGCCATAAATGTAGCGCCGCCTGACTCAGCCAAAATCTTGGTGATCGCAGCTGTCAGCGATGTCTTACCATGGTCCACGTGACCAATCGTGCCAATGTTGCAATGTGGCTTGTCGCGGTTGAATTTCTCTTTTGCCATGGGTCTACTCCATCAATCTCAAAAATCTTAAGCGTATTTCTTTTTAACTTCGTCGGCTTCGTTCCGTGGAACTTGCTCGTAGTGATCAAACTGCATCGTGTAAGAAGCACGACCCTGGCTCA
>JAYTSN010000284.1:0-3625 GCA_043745625.1 Aestuariivirga sp.
AAACGGCCTTCACTATTCATGGAAGCCGTGTTGTCCAACACCAATGCAAGCTCAAGTGCTTGACCACCTTTTTCAACTTCGGAATATGCACCCAAACCCATTGTCGGAATGCCAACCAATGACATAAAATCAGTTTTTATCGCCCCATTTACGCGGACATAAAATTGTGTGTTGTGGATGTTGTCCCAAAATCGATTGTATCAGCAGTACCGATTGACAGATTGGCGTTATTTTCAGCAAGATGTTTGTTCACGAGTGCCGAAAGATCAGCATCACTATTAAAACCCGAAGTTCCGCCAGCAAGTGCGGCAGCATCAACCGCACTTTGCAATGCGGTCTGCGCATAATTGGCATGAACCATATCAATGGCTGCACCTGCTGCTGCAAGCAAAGGAACGGCAGCAACGGCCATCATGATTGTCACATTGCCTTTAATATTGCCAAAAAATGACTTGCGAACCATGACCCAAAACTCCACCAAAGCGACACTAAACTTGTGGTCTCTGTTAATGACCTTCAATTAAATATCGCGGAGCAAGCGTGGTTAAAGATTACTTGTTTAGGACGCTCAAATTGTCTTCGGTTTCGCTGCAATTTTCGCTACAAACTACTCATCGAACAGTCTGAGAAGAAATAAAGTGGAAACAGCAGAAACCGAAATTTTACAATCAAAAACCAGAGAATGGTTCCAAACATTGCGTGATATGATTGTTGTCGAATTGGAAAAGCTCGAAGACGAATGCAGCGCCGATGCACCCGCTGGAAGATTTATCAAAACCCCTTGGTCACGCGCCAACGATGGCGGCGGCGGGGTGATGTCAATGTTGCATGGCCGTTTGTTCGAAAAAGCCGGTGTTCATTGCTCAACTGTGCATGGTGAATTTTCACCCGAATTCCGAAAGCAAATGCCGGGTGCTGATGTTGATCCGCGCTTTTGGGCATCTGGCATTTCTTTGATCGCCCATCCTCGCAATCCAAATATTCCAGCCGTGCATATGAACACGCGCTTTGTGGTGACAACGAAGTCTTGGTTTGGCGGCGGCGCAGATTTAACACCCGTACTGATGCGCAGGCGCAATCAAGAAGACTCCGACACAAAAAATTTCCACGCCGCTTTTAAATCCGCTTGTGATGCTCACAGCGTCGCTGATTACGATCGATACAAAAAATGGTGCGATGATTATTTTTATTTGGCTCACCGCAATGAGCCGCGCGGCATTGGTGGCATTTTTTACGACAATCTCAACAGCGGCGACCAAGAAGCCGATTTCGCATTCACCCGCGATGTTGGTTCTGCGCTGAAAAATATCTACCCACAAATCGTGCGCGCTAATATGAATACTCCGTACACAGATGAAGATCGTCAAGAGCAACTCATTAGACGGGGCCGCTATGTGGAATTCAATCTGCTTTATGATCGCGGCACAATTTTCGGATTAAAAACCGGAGGTAATGTTGAAAGCATTCTCTCGTCATTCCCTCCAGAAGTAAGGTGGCCCTAATGGACCTGCGCAACGGCTTTGATATTTCCCGCTACATCAGAAACATTCCGGATTACCCCAAGCCCGGCATCATGTTCCGCGACATCACCACACTTCTATCAGACCAACACGCCTTCCGCGCCGCAGTTGACGAACTGGCTTGGCCATTCCTGCATGGGCAATTTGATTATGTGGCAGGCATCGAAGCACGCGGCTTTATTCTAGGCGGTGCAGTGGCGCATACATTAGGCCGTGGCTTCATCCCCATCCGCAAAAAGGGCAAGCTCCCCGCCCGCGTGATCGGCCAAGATTACACTTTAGAATATGGCGTAGACACCATCGAAATCCACGCCGATGCGATTAAAAAAGGCGACCGTATTCTGTTGATTGACGACCTCATCGCCACTGGCGGAACCGCAGGCGCAGCAATAGACCTCATCCACAAAACCGGCGGCGAAGTTCTAGCCGCCGCATTTGTGATCGACCTGCCAGATTTAGGTGGCGCTGATAAACTACGTGCAAAAGGCGTGAAGGTGCATACGCTGGTGGGGTATGGGGGGCATTAACAACCGTCCTCTACCACTAAGTGAGTGAGGAAAGGAACCTATATAGCAAAGCAAAATGGGATAGGTGAGGGAGAGTCAGACATCGGTTCGCGTCATACAGGCGCACATTAATGAGGGGCAAAACGAAGTCTCTCTTTGAACGGGGGTATTAGATAAAAACCTCAACACTCACCTTAAAACGCTTTGCCAACTTCTTGGCAATTTCTTTGCTGATCTCGCGACGACCATTCAAAATTTCTGAAACACGACTGGGCGGCATACAATCGGACAAATCTGATTGTTTCAAATCGTGTTGCTCCATCAAAAATCTGAGAACATCAGCAGGCTTCCCATCAGGAATAGGAAAGTGCTCATCTTCATAAACTTCAATTTGATTGCCAACATAATGGAGCACATCCACCAAAGGATGTTTCTCGTCATTGCCCACAATGTCAACGAGCTGATCCAACATTTTGTTCGCGTGAGCAAAATCCCTGGCTGTTCGGATTGAAGAAAAGCCAATTGCGTCACGAAAAGGTAACCACGCTTTCAAGAGTTGATCGGGCACAAATGCGGTCGATATTTTATTCATAAATCAATCCTCCATTTGCCTTTGTCATAATCTACGTGACGCATAATTGCCCTTGCAAAAATCTTCTGCCGATTAAAATGGATCGCAGCAATCAGTCTGTACTTGTTTCCGCCTATATCAAAAACACTCAATCGACCTACCTGATCGACACTTCCAAAAACCGACTTCAATTCCGCAAAATTAAAAAAATCATGTTTCTGCGCCAATCGAAGCCAACCATCAAGCGGCGCTTTAGAATCAGGGTGATCATTCCAAAACTTTGCTAATCTCGATTTGGAAACCACGTGCATGATTTAATCATATATACCATTTTGGTATATTATCAAGTATTAAACCTGAAATGCATCACATCGCCATCAGCCACGACGTATTCCCTGATTCCAACCTTAAATATAACTCTACTCAAACAGCGCTGCCACCCTCGCCAAAACCTCTTCGATAATAAACTCCGGCACCTTTTCTGAAAACTTGGCCCCGCGCGATTTGAGATCGAGGGCGCGGATTTGGTGGCAGAGGATGACGCCAGTGGCATCGGTGCCCGCGCCTGAAAGAGAAACCGCAAAGCCCTTCTCGCGAGCAAAGTCGCCTCCCGTTGTGATGGGCGCCACGATCGGTGTTCCCAAGAGATTGAAAGCCTTCGGCGTGAGAATCAAAACATAGCGCGGGTTGGCCTGTTCGCGCCCGCGCGTGGGATTAAGATCAACGTGCCAGATATCACCGCGTTCCACTAGATAATTTCTTGGCCTTCTGGCTCAAGCGCATCCCATAACTTCACATCAGGATGTGTTGGTGCTTCCAAGTCGCACTGCCCCAAAAGTTCGGCCAGCTTATATTTGGGCTTCAAGCGCGGCTCCAACACCAAGCGCTTGCCATCAACGTGAAGTGTCACCTTTTCATTGGCCCTCAAACCTAAACCATCCAACATGGGTTTAGGAATGGCCACCATGATCGATCCACCTACCGCCCTGAGCGTTGCATCAGTCATTTAAAAATCCTAGTTATACTTA
>JAYTSN010000285.1:0-10309 GCA_043745625.1 Aestuariivirga sp.
AAGCCCGTAAGCATCGCATCCATAATACCCTCAGGCACTTCCAAATCATTTCCGTATGTGATGGCGGGATTGGTCATCAGATGCCCAACATTACGCACCAACATCAATGACCTCCCATGCCGGACGAACGGCTTTCCATCACGGCCAATATATTCGCGGTCTGGATTGAGTTTGCGCGTGAACATTTTTCCATTCTTGGAAATTTCCTCAGCCAAGTCACTCTTCATCAACCCAAGCCAATTACGATAAACCAAAACCTTGTCTTCGGCATCGACGGCTGCAACGGAATCCTCGCAATCCATAATTGTTGTAAGCGCCGATTCCAAAATCACATCAACAATACCCGCGTCATTGAACTTCACTTCAATGTGCAGGCCGTTGTGTTTTAACAAAACAGATTGAGGTTGATTTTGCGTGCCGGTATATCCAACAAACTGCCCATCTTGGGCCAATGCAATCAACCGCGCGTTCACATTCGCCCAACTGCCATTCTTCAATGGCGTGGCCTGATCTAAAAACTGGGCAGCCCACGCAATAACAGCCGCACCACGCGTTTCATCATAGGTGCCCTTGTTGCTCCCAACCGAAATCGCATCAGTTCCATAAAGAGCATCAAATAAAGAGCCCCAACGCGCATTGGCAGCATTCAAAGCAAAGCGTGCATTGTTGATTGGCACCACCAGTTGCGGCCCCGCCATCAGGGCAATCTCATCATCTACATTCTGCGTGGTGATTTCAAAATCCGGCCCTTCTTCGCGCAAATAGCCAATCGATTTCAGAAATAGTTTATAGGCAGCCAAATCAAAATGCGAAGCATGCTGCTTATTCCAAACATCGATTTTGCTCTGCATACCGTCGCGTATCTCAAGCAGCGCTCTATTCTCTGGTGCCAGATCATGAATGATTTTAGAGAATGATTGCCAAAATTTATCCGAAGAAATGTTGGTGCCCGGAAGGGCGTGCTGCTCGATAAAATCTACCAGCAGTGAATCAATTTTCAATCCGTGCAATTTAAAATTCATTTCTGTATTCCTGACATAAGAAAAATCATTAGGCAGCTTCACCAAGAGGTTCAATAGCAGCTTTTGCTGTTGACCAATCTCCATGACGGATTTAGTCTGAACAAGACGAGGTTTCCAATGAATTATGACTATATCATCGTCGGTGGCGGCTCAGCGGGCTGCGTACTGGCAGGACGACTGAGTGCGGCGCAAAATATAACTGTTCTGTTACTTGAGGCGGGCGGGTCTGACCGCAACTTCCTGTTCCACTGGCCCGCAGGCTTTGCGAAGATGACCAAAGGCATAGCCTCTTGGGGCTGGTCGACAACACCACAAAAACATATGCAAAACCGCGTGCTTCGCTTTACCCAAGCCAAAGTCATCGGCGGCGGTTCAAGCATTAATGCGCAACTTTACAATCGCGGCAATGCCTTGGATTTTAATGAATGGCGTCAACTCGGCTGTGAAGGGTGGAGCTATGATAATGTGTTGCCATATTTCAAACGCTCTGAAGATTTTGAACGCGGCGTAGATCAATACCATTCCAAAGGTGGCCCCTTGGGCGTTTCAGACCCACGCTCGTCATTGCCAATTTGCGAAGCATTTTTCAAAGCAGCAGGCGAACTGGGCATCCCGCGCAACTATGATTTCAACGGCGCAACACAAGATGGCATCGGTTACTATCAACTTACGCAAAAGAACGCGCGCCGTTCATCGACAGTGACTGCCTACCTGAACCAAGCACATAAACGCCCCAACCTGACGATAAAACAAGATGCAATCGTCCGTAGGCTGATGATCGAAAAAGAAAAGGTGGTCGGCGTCGAATTGGCCGACGGCCAAGTCTTCCATGCAGATCGCGAAGTGATATTGACAAGTGGCGCAATCGGCTCACCAAAGCTCCTCATGCAATCGGGCATCGGTCCTGCAGATCATTTGCAATCAATTGGCATCAAGCCATTACACAACCTCCCCGGCGTTGGTTCCAATTTGCAAGACCACCTTGATCTCTTCATCGTCAGCGAATGTACTGGCGATCATACCTATGACAAATATGGAAAGCCGCATTGGGCGGCACTTGCTGGCTTGCAATACATCCTGACAAAAACCGGCCCCGTTGCGTCCAGCCTTTTCAGCCAAGGCGGCTTTTGGTATGCCGATGAGAACGCCAGATCAGCCGATATCCAATTTCATTTTGGCTTGGGTTCAGGCATTGAAGCAGGTGTCGCAAAAATGAAAAACGCTGGAGCCACTTTAAACTCCGCCTATATGCGCCCGCGTTCGCGAGGAACAGTGCGGCTTGCTTCGAATGATCCGAATGCCGCACCATTGATTGATCCCAATTATTGGTCTGATCCGTACGACAAAGAAATGTCGCTCAAGGGATTAAGGTTGGCGCGCGAAATTATGAATCAAGATGCATTAAAGCCCTTCATCACATCCGAACACTTGCCTGGCGCAGATTTGAAGACCGACGAACAACTTTTCAACTACGCCTGCGCCAATGCCAAGACTGATCATCACCCCGTCGGCACATGCAAAATGGGCCATGATGCGATGGCGGTGGTCACGCCTGATCTAAAAATGCATGGCCTGAGTGGCTTGCGCATTTGCGATGCCTCAATCATGCCAACCATTGTGACGGGAAACACCAATGCCGCCACAATCATGATCGCCGAAAAAGCCGCAGACATGATCAAATCCTCACACTGAAGTTTTAATCCGTTTCGCGATCACGCCCAAAGTTTCTTCCATGGGCCGCGTCCACCAATTTTTGGCGGAGAAGATTTCCGTTTCAACCAAACCTTGATAACCAGCGGCTTCGACCATTTGGCGGATAGACTTCAAATCAATAGCGCCATCGCCCATCATGCCGCGATCATTCAAGATATCAGTGGTTGGATTAAGCCAATCCGAAACATGAAATCCAAATATGCGTTTGGCATTCCCAGCGCGTTTGATGTCGCGCTCTAAATTCGCACTCCACCAAAGATGATAAGCATCAACAAGAATTCCAAGTTGCGGATCAGCAACCGAACCTTCAACCGCATCGCATATATCGAGTGCTTCTTCGGCCAGGGTGATGCAGCTCCGGTCTGCTGCATAAACTGGGTGCAATGGTTCCAACGCCAACTTTATATTCAATGTTCGAGCGTGCTCAAGCAACATCGCCACACCTTCGCGCACCTGTGCACGCGCCAATGAAAGATCGCGCAATGTTCCCACAACCATCACAAATGATTGCGCACCAAGTTCAGCCGCAGCATTGAGGGCTTGGCAGTTGTCCGCGATGTTTGCGACGAACTCCAAACGAGTAGGTGCTGGAATGTAAGTGCTGCGGCAATAGCCAGTGACTTGCAAACCGCAATCACGAATTTGTTTTGCAATTGCCCTTGGATTCTGCCCCTCCATCTCGCGCCGCCAAGGTGCAATGCCTGCAAAACCATGCCGTGCAACGGCATCAATCACTTCACCAATTGGTGCCTGAAACCCCAGTGTTGCTGTGTTGATCGCGCAATCTTTCGTTTCCAGAATTCGCATCACACACCGTAAATCGCTAGAAGTTGCTTCATCCGCCGCACCGCCAGATCAGGCTTGCGCAACAGACCTGCAGCATCGGCCAGTTTGAACACTTCGATAAAATGCGGAAGCGATCTGGCTGATTGAGCTCCATTCACCATAATGAAATGATCTTGATGGCCATTCAACCAAGCCAGAAACACAATACCAGTTTTGTAAAAGTGTGTTGGCGCACCGAAGATCAATCTCGACAGTGGAACTGTGGGTGCTAGAATTGAATGAAATTTGGCCACATCATTTTTCGCGAGCGCAGTTAATGCAATTGATGCCGCAGGTGCAATTGCATCAAATATTCCAAGCAGCGCATGCGAGTAACCATTGGCATCTCCCGCAATTAAGTCAGCAAAATTGAAATCATCCCCGGTATACATTTTTACTGACTCCGGAAGCCTGCGCCGCATCATGATTTCTTTGTCGGCATCAAGCAGTGAAATTTTTATGCCGTCAACTTTCCTGACATTTTCGTTGATGACAGCGATGCAGGTCTTCATCGTAGCCGTAAAATCATCGCCACCCCAATAGCCCCGCAGAGCCGGGTCAAACATTGGTCCAAGCCAATGCAAGATAACGGGATGATCAGCTTCTTTCAAAACAGCGGTGTATACCTTGATATAGTCATCTGGCGATTTCGCCGCGCGCACCAAGGCACGGCTGGCCATCATGATAATCCGCCCGCCCAGTTTTTGCATAGCGCGAAGCTGCATCAAATACGCTTGGGTTACATCATCGAGAGTATGTGCAACTGCCAAATCCAAATGATCAGTACCGCACCCCGAATAGATCAGCTTTGATTTGTCCGAACCGGCATCATCAATCGAACGACGGACAAGTTCCAATGCGTCAGGCCACCCTAGCCCCATACCGCGTTGCGATGTATCCATGGCTTCAGCAATGCCAAAACCCAAATTCAAGAGATAGCGGCGGTAGGCAATCGTACCTTTCCAATCAATGCCACCTTTGAAGGGATCAGCAACAACGTGTGCGGCCGCAAAGGCCGTGCGGTTGAACGGCTTTGCTGGTTTGCGCGCCACAAGTGGTTCGCCAATCAACTTAAAATTTTGCAGCTTGCCAAGAATATTCGGCAGCGAAATTCTCATATTCAATACCTCACCGAAAGCAATCCGCCATCCACTTGAATGGCCTGGCCCACTGTGTAGGGCAGCAGGCCTTGTGCCATGGTGGATGCCACCCGCGCCACATCATCAGGTTGGCCGAAGCGCTTGATGACTGTCAGGCCTTCTTCGATCAGCTTGTCATATTTTGCTTTGGCAGGGGCGGTCATTTCGGTCTCGATAAACCCCGGTTGAATTTCATAGACGCCGATGCCTTCGTTCGAAAGCCGCGCGGCAAACAGTTTCGATGTCATTGAGACAGCAGCCTTTGATATGCAATATTCACCACGCGCAATTGATACCGCACTCACATTCGCTGAAGAAATATTGATGATCGAGCGATGTTTCGTTTTTTGTGCTTGTGCCAATAGACGCTTTGCAAAAACTTGCGACAAAAAGAAAGTGCCGCGCACATTGATGTCCATGCAGCGATTGTAACTTTTCTCTGAAACCTCAAGCAAGTCGCCGCGACTGAGAACTGACACACCTGCATTATTTACCAGTGTTGAAAGCTGTCCAATCGTTTCGGCTTGATCCAGCATTGCGATATGAGATTGAATATTTGAAATATCGCCGATCACAGCGATAGTGTTGCGGCCCAAAGATTTGATCTCTGCTACAACTGCATCAATCTCTGGCGAACCTTCAACATCATTCACGGCTACATCAAAACCATCCTGTGCTAATGTTAAAGCAATCGCCTTGCCTATGCCGCGTCTTGCACCCGTAACAAAAGCAGTTCCCCTCATTTTTCCGTTTCCAATTTACGAAGTGTTTCTGGTGTGCACACCATGCGCAGCACCGTTTGAATGTTAAATGCCAGTCGTTCTTTCAATGCTGTGGCTGACATAAGATCGCGCTCAAAAACAATCGAGCCCGTATAGCGATTGGTCAAATAATAATAGGCAATTGCGGCAACTGAAATATTTAATTGCACGGCATCAATGCGTTTGTGAAACAATCCGGCAGTCGCACCGCGATCAAGCAGCGTCTGCATGCGGCCCACAAAGTTTCGGCTCATCTCCTGCATGCGCTTGGAATTTTTGATGTGTTTTGCTTTATGTAAATTTTCCGAATTTACGAGATTGATAAATTCAGGGTTTTCCAGAAAATAATTCCAATTGAAACTTACCAACTTTCGCAAGGCAGAGATTGGCTCTTCATTGTCAAGTTCCAACGCTTTTTCAGCTTCGCGAAAATCGGTATAAGCATCTTCAATTGCCAGCTTGAACAGCGCGTCTTTGTTACCAAAATAATGATACATCATGCGCTTATTGGATTTTGCGCGCGCTGCAATCACATCTACGCGGGCACCCCCAAAGCCGGACTTGGCAAATTCCACCTTCGCGGCTGCCATGATGCGCCGCTTGGTTCCTTCAGGGTCTCTGGTTTGCTTTTTGGCGACCACCAATTGCCTCTTGAAATAACTATATAGTTATTTATGATTAGGCCAAGATGATTTTGAAGGCAAGAGCATGTATGACTATATCATTATAGGGGGTGGTTCATCCGGCTGCGTGCTGGCGGCCAGACTTTCTGAAATGCCAGATGCGAAAGTGCTTCTGTTGGAAGCGGGCCCGAAAGATACCGATCCCTACATCCACATGCCTGTGGGTTTTTTTAAGATGACCAGCGGGCCACTCACCTGGGGTTTTAAAACTGCGCCGATGAAACACGCCAATAACCGCGAGACGGTTTATCCTCAGGCGCGGGTATTGGGCGGTGGCAGCTCGATCAATGCTGAAGTGTATACGCGCGGCTGCCCCGAGGATTATGATAGCTGGGCCAGCGACATGGGTTGCAAAGGTTGGAGTGCAAAAGACCTTCAGCCTTATTTTATTAAATCTGAAGGCAACACAAAATTGGGCGGAGCCAACCACGGCATTGATGGGCCATTGGGCGTTTCGGACAATGTGCCGAACCGTGTGTCTGCCGCCTATGTTCAAGGCTGCATGGATATCGGCATGCCATTTAATCCCGATTTCAATTCAGGCAAACAAGAGGGCACAGGGTTCTACCAAACCACGACGCGCGGTGGGAAACGCTGCAGTGCTGCCGTGGGTTATTTGCGCCCTGCATTGAAGCGGCCAAACCTCGAATTGCGCACCGGCGTTTTTGTTTTGCGTATTGTGATCGAAAATGGCGCGGCGACGGGCGTTGAAATTATCGAGGGTGGTTCTAAAAAAGTTCTGACTGCCTCAAGTGAGGTGATCCTGACAGCAGGTGCAATTGGTTCGCCGCGTTTGATGTTGCTGTCTGGCATCGGACCGTCGCAACATCTGCGCGATATTGGAATTTCCGTTCAGCATGATTTGAAAGGCGTTGGCCAAAATTTGCATGATCATTTTTCAACGGATGTAACATGGGTTCTCAATGGCCCGCATTCTTATGACAAGTACAAAAAACTGCACTGGAAAATTGCTGCGGGCCTTCAATATTATATGTTCAAGTCTGGCCCAGTGGCATCGAACATTGTTGAAGCTGGTGCGTTTTGGTGGGGCAATAAAAAACAAGAAAAAACGCCTGATTTGCAATTTCACTTTTTGGCGGGTGCTGGGGTTGAAGAGGGTGTGGGCACGGTTCCTGGTGGTAATGGCGCGACTTGTAATTCATATTATACGAGGCCGAAGTCCCGGGGCTCCGTAATGCTGCGCTCAAACAATCCGACCGACATGCCTATTGTCGATCCCAATTCATTTGCCGAGCCATATGATTTGGAACGCCACATTGATGCAATCAAGATTACCCAAGAAGTTGGCCATTCTCGCGCGATGCAGAAATTTGTGAGTACCGAACATTTTCCGGGGCCAGCTTGCAAAACCAAACAAGATTATATCGAAATGAGCAGGGCCAGTGCGCGTTCGTCTTATCATCCCGTTGGCACGTGTAAGATGGGGGTAGATGACATGGCGGTGGTTGATCTTGCAATGCGTGTGCATGGGATTGAGCGCTTGCGCATTTGCGACAGCTCCACAATGCCGCGTATTGTTTCGTCAAACACCAACGCTCCAACTATTGCCATGGCGGAAAAAGCCGCTGACCTTATTCGTGGAAATCGCTGATGCCTAAAATCGTCTCCGCCGCCGAAGCTGTGTCTCATATTGCAGATGCTGCAATCGTTGCGGTCAATTCGTCGTCGGGCCTTTGCTGCCCTGACGCTGTGCTGAAAGCGATGGGCGAACGTTATGCCAAAGAACGACATCCGCGTGACCTGACAATGATCCATCCGATTGCAGCGGGTGATTTTTATGGTGTGAAGGGCATTGAGCATCTGATGGAGGGCGAGCAAGTGACGCGCACCATTGCGGGCTCTTATCCTTCGGGGCCGTCAAGTGCCGAGCCGCCGAAAATTTGGAATAAAATAACGGGCAATCAAATTCCCGCATACAATGTTCCATCTGGCATTGTGTTTGACCTGCTGCGCGAAGCAGCGGCCAAGCGTCCTGGTGTTTTAACAAAGGTAGGTTTGGATACGTTCGTTGATCCCGATCAACAAGGTTGCGCCATGAATGCGTTGGCTGCTGCGGCACCGATTGTGAAGAAAATTAAATTCGAAGGTGAGGAGCTTTTGTTTTTCCCAACCATTATTCCTCACGTTGGTATCATTCGCGCGACCACTTCTGATAAGCGCGGCAATTTAAGTTTTGAACATGAGGGCGCATATCTCGGTGGAATGGAAGTGGCCATGGCTGCTCATAACAATGGCGGCATCGTGATTGCACAGGTAAAGCGCATTGTCGAAAACGAAACCATCAGAACCCATGATGTGCGCATTCCTGGAATTTTGATCGACTATATCGTGGAAGCGCCAGACCAATGGCAAACCACGCAAACGCCTTATGATCCGGTGATCAGCGGTGAAGCCCGCAAAGATTTATCTGAATTTGCTTTGATGGAATTTGGCACAGGCAAAGTGATCGCGCGCCGCGTTTCACAAGAATTGAAAAAAAGCTGGGTTGTGAATTTGGGTTTTGGCGTTTCCGCCAATGTGCCGCGCATCTTGTTGGAGGAGGGGCACCATGGCGAAGTGACATGGGTGATTGAGCAGGGAGCTGTGGGTGGTATTCCACTTCTGGAATTTCAGTTCGGTTGCTCTTCAAACGCCGAAGCTATCGTTCCTAGTCCACAACAGTTCACTTACTTTCAAGCCGGTGGATTTGATTGTTCGCTGCTTTCGTTTTTGCAAATTGATCAACAGGGCTGCGTGAATGTGCATCGCCTTGGCGCAAGGCCGCATGTGACGGCCGGGGCAGGTGGCTTTGTGGATATTACGGCGCGGGCCAAAAAGATTGTGTTCTCCGGATTTTATAATGCTGGTGCCAAAATGGATGTGGTGGACGGCAAACTGCGCATTGAGAAGGAAGGCAAGATTAAGAAGCTGGTGAAGGCTTGCGAGCAAATTACCTTCTCTGGTCGCAGAGCTGTGATGCAAAATCAGGATGTGACTTATGTAACCGAGCGCGCAGTTTTGAAATTGACACGCGAAGGTATTGTGCTGACTGAAATTGCACCGGGTGTTGAATTGCAATCCAACATTTTAGATCAATCGGAATTTCCATTGATCGTCTCATCCAAATTAAAACTGATGGACGCAGAACTTTTCAACGCAGCAGTTGCAGGATTAAAACTTCATGATTGATACGGGCAGCGAATTCATAAAACTAAGTGTTGAGAGTGAAGTTGCAACGATCACTGTTTCGCGGCCCGATAAATTAAACGCGCTGACATTTGAAATGATCTTGGCACTGGAACATGCCGCACATGTGATTGATGCCAATGTTGATGTGCGGGTGGCCCTCATCACTGGTGCAGGTGACCGCGCTTTTTGCGCAGGTGGCGATGTGAATGAATGGTCGAAAGTGCAGCCGGAAGATTTTGGCCTGCAATGGGTGCGCATCGGGCACCGGGCTTTTGATGCACTGACCCGTTTGCGCCAACCGTTGATCGCAGCGCTCAATGGCCACGCGTTGGGCGGTGGATTGGAATTAGCGGCCTGTGCTGATTTTCGCGTGGGTGAAGAGCAAATCAAAATCGGCTTGCCCGAAACCGGCATCGGCATCATCCCCGGCTGGTCGGGAACGCAGCGTTGCGTGAAACGGTTTGGCAGCCAGATCGTACGGCGCATGTCGGTGCTGGGCGAAATGTTAACCGCAGAGGAGGCTTTGGCTTCAGGTGTGATCGACCGGCTTGTGGCCAAAGGAAAAAGCGTGGCGGAGGCAACTGAAATGGCTTCTGGCATCATTGCGCGTAGCGGTTTTGCCACATCATCGGCCAAAATGATGATCAATGCAGCTGATGGCGAAGACGCAGGACGCGCACTCGAAGCGTTAGCAGGCATAGGCACTGCGCAGAGTTCAGAACTGCAAAAAGGACTGGCCAATTTTCGCGATAAAAAGAAAAAATCATAAAATTGAAAATTAGTCCTTGACACCGTACGGTGGACCTGCTAGTCCTTGTCATACTCCACAAATCCGCCATTCCAACAACAGTCTTGCAAGCTGACTGAAGACGACGTTGGGAGATGGGGGGTTAGATTTCGATCAACTTTGATTCCTCGATTATTTTAAATCGTCATGCCCGCGAAAGCGGGCATCTGTGTTTTGCGGCGAAGGAAAC
>JAYTSN010000286.1:0-10290 GCA_043745625.1 Aestuariivirga sp.
TGCGAAACAGACATTCTCGACATTCAAGATTTCCCCCAAATCGCGGCTTTGGTGGATGGTTTCGAAGTCAAAATTCCTGCCGCCCCAATTCCAGCGCCACACACATTGCGCCGGCCAGATGGCAATAACCAAGTGCGCACGAATACAAACCAAGTGAGCGATGGCAATGCTATTGGCGTTTCAATTGTAACTGATGGTGGTCATATTAGAACTTTGGAAGAAGTTGAAGCCGACATGATTAAGTTGGCGATGCACCGTTACCGAGGGCAAATGTCTGAAGTGGCGCGCAAACTGGGTATTGGTCGCTCGACGCTTTACCGCAAGATGCGCGATTTGGGGCTTGAAGAGGCAGCCGGGTAACATCACAACTAAATTGTGAAATTTCGGCCTTACCCCCATTGAATCGCCACAAACTCAAGTTTATTAATGGCCTCTATTCGGGGGACTATTCGAAAGATGCGTAAAATGTCGAAATTGGTGCCAAAATTATTTCTTGGGCTGACTGTGGTTGCCTTTGGTGCAAGCGCAGCAGATGCTGATCAACTTGCGGACAAGCGGCGCGTAGGCTTCTTTGAAAGCTTATTTGGCGGCCCAACAACGCGCACCCCCTCTCGCCCAATTTTTGATACAGGGTCCGACCAAAAACTCACCTGGTGGCAACAGCGACAACTGGAAAAGAAACGTCGCGCCAACAGCGGCGTCATTCAGAATCCAGACGGCATAAATGTTTTTTACGGCGACCCTCTGGTCGTAAAAAAACAAAAGCAACAAAAACAAAAAGAAGTCCAAGCCGATTTGTCAGAGCCTGATCCTCTGCCAGGTTTAGGCCTCGGCATCGTTTATTACATGCCGCCATTGGTTGTCCCAGTCTATGATTCAAGCATATTGAAATTTGAAACCAAAGATCAAGAAGCAGAAGCCATTCGCATCGAACTCATCAACAAGGCCACAAAAATCCGCGCCGTTGATGTTGAGCGCAAAGCAATACTCGCTTTTTATACCGCCAATCAGTTCAAGCCAATCTGGACTGCTGGTGGCCATGTTATGCCCCGCGCTGTATCAATGTTGAAGGCCATGTCCAAGGCTGGTGACGACGGTCTGGTGGCTAAAAATTATTTGCCAACAGGTCTTAGCAGTTTCGATAACGTTGAAGAAATGATTGTCAACGATCCGGTTGCAACAGCACGGTTCGACATCGCCCTGACTGTGGCAACACTAAAATACGCCCGTCAAATGTCAGGCGGCCAATTCGACCCAAACCGTCTTTCGCTTTACAACGATATAAAGCCACAAACCGTTTCAGCTGATGCCGCAATGAAGGTTATTGGCTATTCTCCATTTCCAGAATCTTACATCGCAACTTTAGCGCCGCAAAACCCACAATATGCGGTGTTTAAATCTGCCATAAGCAAGCTTTCTGACGGTGGAAATAAATCAGTTGAGATTGCCAGTGGCCCTGATTTGAAAGTTGGAAACACAGACGAACGCATTCCAGAAATTCGTTCAAGACTTCAGACACTCGGTGTTTCTAGTGCGGAGCTCGACAGCAAATCAGACCCGATGATTTTTGACAAAAAACTGGTAGCAACCGTCAAAAAATTTCAGGCAGCTAGCAAAATCAAAGCAACGGGGATTATTAATGCTGTTACGTTAGCAGCGCTGAATGCCGATCACAGCGGTGAAGAACGCCAGCGTCTGGTTTTCAATATGGAGCGCTTGCGTTGGTTGCCCAAAAACCTTGGGGCCCGTTATGTCTTTGTGAACCAGCCCGCATATGAAGTGAATGTGATGGATCACGGCACGGTTGCGTGGAATAGCCGCGTTATCATTGGTAAGCCGATGAACCAGACTTATTCATTCTACGATCAGATTGAAACCGTGGTTTTCAATCCATCATGGGGCGTTCCTGCTTCAATCATTATCAATGAATACGGCCCAAAATCACGCAAAGACCCGAGCTATCTTGATCGTAATGGATTTAAAATTAAAGACTCGAACGGCGATCAAATCTCCTCGCGTGACATTGATTGGTGGGGCATAGGCCAAGCTCCAAAATTTGGCGTTCAACAACCGCCTGGTTCGGACAATGCATTGGGCGAATTGAAGTTCTTGTTCCCGAATTCTCATGACATTTACATGCATGATACGCCGACCAAAAACTTGTTCACCGATTCGACACGCGCTTACAGTCATGGTTGTGTGCGCGTACAAAACCCGCGCGAATTTGCCTCAGTCTTGCTGAATATGAGCCAAGAAGACGTTGCCAAAAACCTTGGTCCAAAAGCCCAAAAAAGCAAGAAAGCTGACCCCACAGAAGCTTTCGTGGACAGCCATTCCGTAAATCTCGCCCAGAAAGTCCCGGTTTACCTCACCTATTTCACAGCGTGGACCGATCAATCGGGTAAAATTCAATATTATAATGATATTTATGGTCGCGATGCCGCCATGGAAAAAGCCTTGGCCTATGATCCCTTGGCTAAAAAACCAAGTGATTCCGGCGATATAGCCGCCGCTGGAGCAATTTCCGGTGACCTTTCACAAAATTGAGCTTTTTAAACTCCCATTAAGCACCTTCGGGCAAAATGGATTAACCAAGGGGATGCCTTAAGGTCGCCCCAATCTTGTCCGAAGTGCCGTAGATGGTTAAAGTGGGATATTCTCACTAACGCCGGAGACGGAGACGAATATAGGAGTCGGGTTCCGCCCGGTGTGTGTGTAGAGTAATGGTATTAAAAATCTGGAACGCCGGAGATCGTCAAGTCTTGCAATCACGTTTGAAAAAGACATTGGTATCGACAGCTATCGTGGGAGCCCTCGCGCTTGGTGCCTTTGCTGTGGCTTCAGCGCCGACAGAGGCCGGTGGTGAAACCCGAACGATTCAGCTCTACCACATGCACACAGGCGAAAGCCTGACCATCACCTATAAAAAAGACGGCAAATTCATTCCGTCAGCCATGAAGCAGATCAACTATCTGCTGCGCGATTGGCGCAAAAAGCAAACCATCACAATTGATCCACGCACCATTGATTTGGTGTGGGAGCTGCATGAAGACTTGGGCTCACATCAACCCGTCCATATTGTGTGCGGCTACCGTTCGCCTTCCACAAATGCGTTTCTGCGCCGAATTGGCCGCAAGGTCGCAAAGCAGAGCCAACACATGGTCGGTGGCGCCATCGACTTCTATTTCCCAGATGTGCCAACTCAAAAAATCCGTAACGTAGCTCTAGCCCACCAACTGGGCGGTGTTGGCTACTATCGTTCAGCAGGTGGCCCAACCGGGTTCTTGCATGTTGACTCAGGCCATGTGCGCCAATGGGGCCCACGCATCAGTCCAACCCAGATGGCATCCATCATGCGCGATGGAAGCAAATATATGGGCCGCCGCGTCCGCGGTGGTAAAATGCAAAGCATCCCTGAAGTCCAAGATGAAGATCAACCCACAAAAGGCGGTGGCTTAATCGCCCTTATTGGAAAATGGACTGGCAAGAAACAAGCAGCTCAGCCTGAAGTAACGATGGCAGCAGCGGCAATTCCAGCTGCAAAACCCGTTGAAGCTGCATATACAGGCTCTGAGGAAGACTTGGCCGATCTTTCAAACGATGCGGCAAAAGCGCCAACCCCTAAGCCAGCTCGGCTTGCAGGCACAAAGGTAAACTCTGATCAAATGGCATCGCTGGGCGATCTGGCCCTCGATGCGGCAATAGCTCCTGGTAAGCCAAAATTGGTTGCTGCTGCAAAACCAGAAGTGACTCCGCCAGAGCCTGTTGTTGAAGCTGCTGATAGTGGCGCAGCCGAGCCACAAGTAAAGCAAGGTTACCCGATTCCAAAGCCACGGTTGAAGCCGGTGGAAGTCATGTTGATGGCTGCGGCCCATATGAAGCCTGCCCCGCAACTCATCCGCATTGAAGCGGCTTCTGCACCTCCAGACAGCCAATCGGGCAGTTCTGTTTCGCCATTGAGCACATCAGCGCTCAGCACCTTGATGGAACAGGCCTCCGCAGATCCCGAAATCATCACCAAGACCCAGATTCCGAATAAAAAAGGCAAGGGCAACTTTGCTGCAGAAATCCGCAATGGCACGGCAACTGAAGCGCCGGTCATCAAGCCACTTCTTGCATCAGCAGGCGGCAGCGACATCAACTGGTGGCCGCAACTGTCGCTCAACGCCGAAGCCGCAATCCGCAGAGATGGCGCACCCTCGATCATTGGAAGCAAGACCGACTCCGCCCTGCCCCTTGAAGCATCATTGGCTGATGAATCAAACGATAACACACCTGGCCAGCAGACGGCATCTGGCAAAGGCGATCTGTTGGTTGTCAACCGCGAAGGCAAAAGCAGTTTGGAATTGCCGCCAATCAAGATTGAAGCCGCGTTGCAAAAAATTGGTATGGCAACGGAAAACTAAAACTTCGGATTTTGCCTGAGACGTTCCTCAAAATAGGCAATGGTTTTCGCGAGCCCTTCTTTCAGTTGAACTTTCGGCGCCCAACCCAAAGTTTCTGTGGCCATGCTGATATCGGGGCAACGTTGCTTGGGATCATCTTGAGGTAGCGGTCGATATTCAATTTTTGACTTTGCACCAGTCAATTCAACAACCAATTCTGCCAGCTGCTGCATTGTAAATTCATGCGGATTGCCAATATTCATGGGGCCTGTCACATCAACAGAAGTATCCATCAATCTCAGGATCGCATCAACTAAGTCATCAACATAGCAGAACGACCTCGTCTGTTTGCCGGTGCCATAAATTGTAAGTGGCTGGCCTTGAAGCGCTTGCACAATAAAATTTGAAACCACACGCCCATCACTGGGATGCATACGCGGACCATAAGTGTTAAAAATTCGCCCGACTTTAATTTCAACATTATAACGGCGCCAATAGTCAAAGAATACAGTTTCAGCAAAGCGCTTGCCCTCATCATAACACGAGCGAATACCAACAGGGTTCACATTGCCCCAATGCGTTTCTTTCTGCGGATGAACGAGTGGATCACCATAAATCTCAGATGTAGAAGCTTGAAATATTCGCGCTTGATTGCGAATTGCCAAGTCCAGCAAATTCAATGCGCCAAATGCGCTTGTTTTAGCGGTCTTTATCGCATCGTGCTGATAATGAATGGGTGAAGCCGGACATGCCAAATTAAAAATTTGATCAACCTCTACATCCAATGGATCAACTACATCGTGAAGGAGAAAGTGAAAATTCTCATTGCCCCGAAAATGACTGAGATTGAGCGGATCACCAGTGGTCAAATTATCTGCAACAATCACATAATTTTCACGCGCTACCAACGCATCAACAAGATGTGAACCCAAAAATCCGGCTCCACCTGTCACAAGTATTCTTTTTTTTGTCATGTTAACGCCGTTGCCTATCCAAACTGACACTGTTCTCAATCATATAAATTGCTGCAAACTAAAGCTAATACGAATTACCTAATAAAAAAGCACGAGCAGATGTCAACTGGGATTGAATTTTATGAGATACAACTTTGCCCAATTTCATTCCGGGACGCTCAACATAAATATGGACCAAAGTTGCAACGGCTAATAGGCAAATCGCAGTGATGGTAGCGATAGACCAATGCATTAATGCGGAATTCTGAGCATCTACCAGCGCACCGAGCGGTCTGAATACAACTAACAACAAAGGTCCTTGAAGCAGATAGATGCCGTAACTTACATCGCCCAGTCGTTTAGCTCCTGTCGTACTAAACAACCCAAAGCAATCCGCTCCAAAAACGATAAGAGCAAAGGCGATACTCAATTACAGTATTGGAACTGCACTATACATGCCATCGAATGCAAACAGAGCAATAGAAATAAAAATTACGAACGCAAATGACATAAAAAATTTAGTGTTCTGATTGAACTGAATTGTTTTAATCGAATTTAAGGCAGCCACAGACATGCCACTTAAAAATAGCAATATGAACGAAACTGCAAATTCATGCGATTTCTGCAACTCGATGGCATAACAGATGAACAAAATAGAAATAGGAAATAAAATTCCTACGATCTTTGCTCGCGCAAAAAATGATGTGAAAGCTAAACTGGCATAGAAAGCCCATTCCCACGGAAGCGTCCATGTAACCCCTACAGAAACATCCGAGACATTATAGCCGTTGACTGTAATGTTTTGAAAAATACCACCAGCCAAATACCGCAAGAGCTCTGCACTCAGTTGTTGTACAGGAACTTTCAAATTCCAATTTGTATAGATGGCTGTAATGAGAAGTGTAAATATCGCTAAAATCAAATACACGGGAAAAATCCGAAAAATACGACCAACATAGAGCTTAACAAAATTAGGTTTTCCCTCAGTCTCCAACATTTGAACCCAAAAAAAAAAACCGGTGATCATAAAAAACATGGCGACACCAATCTGCCCTATGTTCGCATAAAAGCGTGATGGCGGAAGTGCCCACACACCGTCTGTTGATAGCTGGTGATTGATTGCTACGTGATGGAATAAAACGCTGATAGCCAAAAAACCCCGTAAGCCGTCAATTGAATTTATTCTGGATGTTTTTGAGCTTGATAGAATTCCAACACTTTGCATTAGCGGCGAATTTGCAATCGCGAGCAACAAAATGAGTATTAAAAAAAACGGCCAAATCGAATAAAAACTCATGCCCCACGTCCCCAGAATATGAGTTTATAAGAAAGTGAAATAATCACCGACGACCCGGCAAACGCGAGTGTATTGAGATACAAACAGAATTTCGGGAGAAAAGCAGTTACGCAGAAGCATGGATAAACTCACTATAGGCTTCTTTGTGCGTTAGCAAATAATTTGGATAACTAGAATCGAGCGGAACGAAGGCATATGTAAAACCGCGTCCGAATATGTCTTCACCATTTGCTATCATCGATTTAATTTTATCTGGGTTCTTAAATTCTGCCTTATTGTATTCTTGATGTGCAAAAGCTTCCAACTTGGCGATGATACGAAGTGCTCCACCTAAGAAACTGAAATGCCAACCAGCATCATCTAAAAATTTCAGGCTATAGCCCCTTAGATCAGCAATAAAAAACTTAACACACTTAAAATAGCTCCGTACAATAAGCCGAGAGTCCGTAAGCCCCGTGAGCAACAATCCCAGCTGTCGTAATTTTTGAGGCTCCTCAAGCAAGTCCCGCCTCAGGCCAATCGTTCCGATCCAACTTGCGTTAGATTTTTGCTTCGATGTGTCAATACAGTTGATGTAATAATAATACATGCGTTGACGAAACAGATACACATGATCATCCGCTACCATCTCTTTGATTGACTCAGGTCGCGGTATCTCATCAACGTCCGATATAAGTATGATATCATCAGGTTCAACATCAACAAGCGCCCGCATAATTGCATTGCGCTGAAAATGCTCAAAAACCCATGCGTCATTATTAGGGTTGTCTGGAAACTTTTCCACAACAACATGAATAATTTTATCAGCGAACGCGCCAAACCTTTCGACGTTTTTTGCGAAAAACAATTCCTTGGGCTTGTTTGAATGCGTCAAATGACTCTCAACGAGTACAAATTTATCGACGACTGGCGAAAGAATATTCAGCCGAAGTTCCAGCACATCCAGTTCATTGAAAAACGAAAAGCAATCATAAATCATCCAAGCTCAACTTCATCAAGCCGCCTCACTCACAACCTTCATCCCCAGTGCTGCCAAATACAAATCAATCATCGCTTCTTCCTCAGAACGTTCATGCGGCTCTTTTTTGCGCAGCGAGATCACCTTGCGCAAAATCTTTATATCAAAGCCGTTGCCCTTGGCTTCGGCGTAAACTTCTTTGATGTCCGCGGCGATGGTTTTTTTTTCTTCTTCCAGACGCTCAATGCGTTCAACGATGGTTTTCAGTTGGCCCTCAGCGAAATTCGATTTGGTAATGTCAGCCACAAGTGTCTCCGATGGTTAAATTTAATGTGATGGGGTTTTGATTGTTTGGGTGGGGCCAGATTGATGTTTGGCCTTCCACTCATCATAAGGCATGCCATAAACATGTTGGCGGGCCTCGTCTTTGGTCAAAGCAGCGCCCTGCTCATGGGCCGCATCTTCCAACCAGTTTGATAAGCAATTGCGGCAAAAACCGGCCAGATTCATAAGGTCAATGTTCTGCACATCTTCGCGTCCACGCAAATGGGTGATCAGGCGGCGAAAAGCAGCAGCTTCTAGTTCTGTTCTGGTCTTGTCATCAAGGGCCATTGGGCAAAATCCTATTTTGCCTTACATAGGCGTAACCTGCAGTAACGCCAATGGCAGTTTCACGCAATCCACAGGCCGAAACACTTGTACCCGCCACCATATTGCCCTAGTTCTATGCCGATTTGAATGATTTGAAACGGCAATTGGAGGAGGCGGCATGACGCGTAATTTCAGGATTGGACTTGGGGTTTTTATGCTCTTAAGCGCCGCCGGAACACCTGCAAAGGCTGACCTGAAGCTGTGCAACAACACTGCAAGCCGCGTGGGCGTGGCCATCGCTTACAAAGACAAAGAAGGCTGGGCATCAGAAGGCTGGTGGACGGTAAAATCAAAAGAATGCTTGCCCCTTCTCAAAGGTGCATTAATTGCCCGCTATTATTATGTTTATGCGGTTGATAATGAAAAGGGCGGCTCTTGGGGCGGAAAATCCATCATCTGCATTCGCGATAAAATATTCACCATTCGCGGCATTGACCAATGCACAGAGCGCGGCTTTCAAAAGCAGGGCTTTTTCGAGGTTGATACCGCTGAAGAATCGGATTGGACTGTTTCACTCTCCGGCGACAAAACCACCCAAGCCAGTGACACTCCCACACAAGGTCAATAATTTTGCATAGAAAACGTAAAGTCAAAATCCTGGCAACGCTGGGCCCGGCATCCAATTCGCTTGAGATGATCGAGAAGCTGTTCATAGCCGGTGTGGATGTGTTCCGCATCAATATGAGCCACACAGATCATGCCACGCTGAAACAACTGCATGGCTTCATCCGCGCGGTAGAAGAACGAGTGAAGCGCCCCATCGGCATACTGGCCGATCTTCAAGGCCCAAAAATTCGCATCGGCACGTTTGCTGAAAAAGAAGTCAAGATAAATGCTGGCGATGCTTTCGCATTTGATACAGATTCCGCCCCAGGTGATGCCACACGTGTTTATCTTCCTCATCCTGAAATATTTGCAGGTGCCAAAGCTGGCGATAGCTTGCTTTTAAACGATGGTCGCCTCCGTGTCGAAATTACCAAAGCTTCGCCAAACCGCCTTGATACCAAGGTCATTTATGGCGGCATGCTTTCAAACCGCAAAGGCGTCAACCTGCCAGACACATTGCTGGCCATTCCTGCTCTAACCGAAAAAGACCGCGCTGATCTCGAAGCCGCCGCCAGCTTGGGTGTGGATTGGATTGCGCTATCATTTGTGCAACGCGCTGAAGACGTGGCCGAGGCACAACGCCTTGTAAAGGGTCGCGCTGGCGTAATGGCTAAAATTGAAAAGCCATCGGCACTTCCTGTGCTCGATGAGATTTTGAAAATTTCTGATGGCCTCATGGTGGCACGTGGAGATTTGGGCGTAGAGCTTCCGCTCGAAACCGTGCCCGCTCGTCAAAAGCAAATCACCCGCATGGCCCGCCGCTATGGCAAGCCCGTGGTTGTGGCAACCCAGATGCTTGAATCAATGATCACTGAGCCCGTTCCAACCCGCGCTGAAGTTTCAGACGTGGCAACTGCGGTTTACGAGGGCGCTGATGCGGTGATGCTGTCTGCCGAAAGTGCCTCTGGTGCTTGGCCTGAAAAAACCGTGCAGACCATGGATAAGATCGCCCAGTCTGCCGAGGGTGATCAATACTATGGTGGCATCATTCACTCGCAGCGCGCTGAACCAGGTGCCACTGCGGCCGATGCTATATCGGCTGCCGCGCGCCAAATTGCTGAAACCCTCAATGTGCCTGCTATTGTTTGCTATACTGGCTCAGGCTCCACAGGCGCTCGTGTAGCCCGCGAACGTCCGAATATGCCTATTCTGGCACTCACGCCGATCATCAATACAGCACGTCGCTTAGCCCTCACCTGGGGCACGCATGCCGTGCTGGTCGAAGATGCAAAAACATTGGACGAAATGTTCGCCAACGCGGGTAAAATTGCATTTGATGAAGGCTTCGCCAAATCCGGCGAACGCATCATCATCACCGCAGGTGTGCCAATCGGCGCACCCGGCACAACCAATATGTTGCGCATCGCCACCATCGGCCCGGGCGGCAAGGGCGTTTAAGAAATATGTCTGATGCGGCACAGAAGTGGGCAATCATAACGC
>JAYTSN010000287.1:0-3574 GCA_043745625.1 Aestuariivirga sp.
TTTCCATCGGAAACGCGCCGATGAAAGTGGCCAGCACTTTTGTTTTTGAATAACGCCCCCCGATAACTTTTTCCGCAGTACCCGTCTTTCCGCCCACCCGGTAGCCAATCACATCAGCCTTGCTCGCCGTACCATCTGTCACATTTAACCGAAAAAGATAACGCATTTTCTCCGAGGTCTCAGGCTTCACAATCCGGTGTGCCAAAGCCTGCGCATCTTCCTTACTGCGCTTTAAAAAAGTTGGCGGAATTGACATGCCACCATTGATCAAATCAGAAATCACCGCCAAGCCTTGCAAAGGTTGTACGGCAAAACCATGGCCAAACGCAGCAGTGGCCGAGGATAATTTGCTCCAATGCCGCGGCAACAATGGCTTGGCACTTTCAGGAACTTCTGTCACCAAACGGTCCATAAACCCAACCCGCGTCAAAAATTCATGGTGCCCATCAAGCCCCACTTGCAGCGCCATCTTGGCCGTGCCGATGTTGGATGAATTGGTAAAAACTTCAGGCACAGTCAAAACTTTGCGTTGCGCATGAAAATCGCTGATCCGCGCAGTGCCGATCACGAGAGGACGAGTGGCGTCGTATCTCGAAGTCATATTCATAACGCCATAATCAAACGCCATGGCAAAGGTCACGGCTTTAATCACCGAGCCTAATTCATAAACACCACTGGTCAATTTATTTTGTTGATCAGAAGTCAAGCGCTTGTCTTCAGCATTTGGATTGTAATCAGGCAGCGATGCCAGCGCCACAATCTCGCCGGTCTCGGTATCAAGAATAATTCCACCACCAGACTTCGCCTTGAATTTGATGACCGCCTTCGAAACTTCGTCAGTCACCGCGTGTTGAACGCGCGCGTCCATCGAAAGCTGCGCCGGATAAGTGGTGTGGCTCTCAGGCTCGCTCAGAGAAGCCGTGTAGAGCGCACCTTGGTCATCCAGATATTTTTCAATGCCAGCAATGCCCTTGGTGTCAACGTCAACATAACCAACAGTGTGCGCCGCCAACCGTCCCATCGGATAAACCCGCTTGCGCTCATTCACATAAGCCACACCGGGAATGCCCAAATTATAAACCGCATCGCGTTCTTCCGCATTGGTCTGGCGCTTCAACCAAACGAATGCTTTGCCAGGCTTCAGCAATTTCTCTTTCAGGCTTTTTGCATTGAGTTCCGGCAGGGTAGCCGTCAACAATTCAACCGCCTCATCCACATCGGTAATCTTGCGTGGATCAACAAACAGCGAAGACACTTCAATATCCGTCGCCAACACTGCGCCATTGCGGTCAACGATATCAGGCCGAGGCATGGATTTTTCGCGCAACACCACATCAGCCACGGCATCAACCTTATGCATCAAAGTCAATTTGCCCAGCTGCAAAGCGATCATCAAAAAGAACGCGCAAAAAATCATGCTGACAAGCCGAATACGATTCTGCCCCGCCAATTTCTGCGAACCGAATTGCGATTTATCAACCATCATTGCATCTTCTCTAAGATCGCCCCAATAGGGTCGACCGTTTTGTCGTCTAACTTGATCACGGGTGAATCCGGAATTTTCGTTGCCACATCTGCCACCGAAATAATTTGCGTGGCTTTCACAGGTTGCAATTTCAATTGCTTCTCAGCCATTTTTTGCAATCGGTCAGGCCGCGTCAAGCTGGCCCATTCCGCATCGAGCAACTTGATCGTCTCGCGCTCATCATTGAGGCCTGTCTTCAGCTTCGTTATTTGCCGTTCAAGCCCGCGTGTTGAATGCTCCAGCGAATACATAAAAAACGCTGCCACCAAAACCGTCAAAACTAAAAAAGCGTTGATCACTTTAATCATCAGTGTTTTCCCCCACGCAATTGCGGAACCGCCATGCCAGTCACATCAAACGGAAACGCCGCAGCCGATGTTCGAACCGCCGCCCGAAGTTTGGCAGAACGCGAACGCGGATTATCAAGCTTCTCCACTTCGCTGGCTTCCACATGGCCTTTGTAAATTAATTCAAAACTAGGGGCCGGCCCCGAATGCGCTTCGGGCATATAGCGGGAACCCGTTGGCAATTTTCCAGCACGCGCCGCAAAAAACTTTTTCACAATGCGGTCTTCCAACGAATGAAACGTAACCACTGCCAAATGCCCACCTTCAACTAAAATTTCTTCCGCCGCACATAAGGCCATCGCCAACTCATCAAGCTCAGCATTCACGTGGATGCGCAGCGCTTGAAACGTGCGCGTGGCCGGATGCGTGCGATCTTTCGCACGTTGCGGCCCTGTGGCGCGCTCTACGGCTTTCACCAAATCCATCGTCGTCATCAAAGGTGCTTCAGCGCGCGCTGTAACAATTGCTTTGGCAATCGAACGCGAACGCGGTTCTTCGCCGAACACAAAAATAATTTGCGCCAGTTCTTCAGCCGCCAAATGGTTCACATAATCAGCAGCGGTTTTCCCTTCCTGTCCCATGCGCATGTCCAGCGGCCCTTCGCGCATAAATGAAAAGCCACGTGTCGCCTCATCAATCTGCATTGAAGAAACCCCAATATCCAAAACCACACCCTGCACTTTGCTCAAGCCCAAGTCAGAAACGATATTTTGCATCTCGCCAAAAGTGCCATGCACCAATTGCAATCGGCCTTCCGATTGCGCCACCAGCAAAGCGCCATCAGCAACCGCATTCGGATCGCGGTCAATCGCAATCACCTTGGTACCGGCAACACTTAAAATTCCGCGTGTGTAACCACCTGCCCCAAATGTGCCATCCACATAAACGCCACCTGCCTGAGGCGCCAAAGCGGCAAGCACTTCGGGCAACATCACAGGGTAATGGCGTTGGCTGGTATCAGGAGCACTAATCATGGGCCGGGCAAACACAGTGAATAAGAGGTTAATAAAGTTCGACAATGCCCCTGCAATTCCTAACAAATCGTTTCAAATGCGATTCATTTCAACACTTTCGTAGTGCAATATACTTTTAGATCGAACCAGTCCCCCCAGACGGTCATCCCCCGCGCAGGCGGGGATCGCATGCACGCATCTTTTTTGAGTATGTTTGCAATTCAAAAAACTGGGTTTTACTCATTTAAGTCGTCACCCCTGCGAAGGCAGGGGTCCAGCTTTTTTGGTTCTCGCTTGTGATTAAGCTGGACCCATACCTCCCCAGGGATGACGGAATTATTATATTAAATCAGATACTTGTATGCAATTCGTCCGTGTTTTTGAACTCAATCAGTAAAATTACCAGTCGGCCTATAAGCCGGGTTTTGTCCCCATGAAGTTGCCTTCACAGTGTATGGCCATTCATCTGGAGCATTTGTTGCCAAATGCTTCGCGCAACCAACCCGGGCGGCGAGCCGGAAAAAGCTTTGAAACTTGCGTTTCATGCCACCCCTATTAGGTCTTGCTCCGGGTGGGGTTTGCCATGCCAGCCTTGTTGCCAAGTCTGCGGTGGGCTCTTACCCCACCTTTTCACCCTAACCGCAGCGAACTGCGGCGGTTTGTTTTCTGTGGCACTTTCCCTAAAGTCACCTTCGCCGGTCGTTAACCGGCACCCTATTTCCGTGGAGCCCGGACTTTCCTCCCTCGCA
>JAYTSN010000288.1:0-3570 GCA_043745625.1 Aestuariivirga sp.
GGCAGGGCTATTGTGGTGGGCTCGATCATGCGGGCAACACCTTTGAGATCGGCGCGTTTGATGAATGGCTCGATTTCTTTGCGGCCGATTGTCAACATGACTGAGGCGTTCAAAGGAATTGCTGAAACTGCGGCTTCGATATTTTCAACATCAATCCAAATGTCGTCTGGCCGCGCAGTCCACGCTGGGCGCTCCAAACGGAGCAGTAAAATACCTCCTGCAGCCTGAGCCGCATTGGCAGATATGATCGCGGCAAATGGATGGGTCGCATCAACCAACACATCATATTTTTCGGCGTGAAGATATTGGCGCAAGCCTTCCACGCCGCCAAACCCACCAACGCGCACTTTGCCTTCCGGTTGAACCGGATGTTCCGTCACACCGGCAAAAGATGTGGTGACATCATGGCCGGCATGGATGAGTCGGAATGCGAGCTGCCGCGCATCACGTGTGCCACCTAAAATGAGAACTTTTTTACTTTGCATATGCGATAATTTTTCCTGCGCGGTCGACAATGATGACGTCCGCCACCGAACTTGATTCCAACACGCGCTTTACATGTTGCAGGGCTTCTTCTGCAATTTTTTCCGCAAGCGATGGGCCGACCATTTCTAAAACATGTTGAGCTGTGTTTGCGGCAAGTACATCGGCACGATACGATTCAGGCGCTCGCTCAGCCAACCATGCAAAATCAACTTGTGAACGTCCCGAATGCAAATCCATTGCACCTTGGGCCAGCTTCACCATTTTGCCAAAGCCACCACCGATAGTGACACGTGGCACAGGATTGGCGCGCAGGTATTTCAAAAGCCCCCCCGCAAAATCGCCCATGTCCAACATCGCTTCAAGGGGTAGATTAAAATATGCACGTACAGCATCTTCAGATGTTGAACCCGTGCAACCCGCGACATGTTCCAACTTCATCGCCCGCGCAACGTCAATGCCCCGGTGGATTGAAGCAATCCAAGCGGCGCAGGAAAATGGATTGACGATTCCTGTTGTGCCCAAAATCGACAGGCCACCGACAATGCCTAAGCGTGGGTTCCAGGTTTTGAGCGCGATGCTAGCGCCTTCGGGAATTGAGATTTCGATTTCTACATCGCCGCCGCCAAGTGCTGCAATCTCGGCCATCATCATTTGGCGCGGCACGGGATTGATTGCAGGTTCGCCAACAGCAATCGGAAGGCCAGGCTTTGTGACCATGCCAACCCCCTCGCCTGCTTTGAACGTAACACCCTTGCCGCAAAGTCGTAACGTCGCAATCACCATCGCGCCATGGGTGACATCAGGGTCATCACCAGCATCTTTGATGATGCCAACGCGCGCCCAGCCCGCGCCTTTTTCTTCGCGTGCTAAAGGAAACGCTGGCTGCTCGCCCTTTGGCAATGTGATCGAAACCGGATCGGGAAACTGACCCGTCAGCAATGCCGTGTATGCAGCCTTAACCGCCGCTGTGGCACATGCGCCGGTGGTCCAGCCGCGTCTTAATGGTGATTGAGGCTTTTCCAAACGCATGAGCCTATCTATAAGGGGCCATGGCGAATAAAACCACCAAAACTGTCGCAAGCTGGGAAGCACATTCTGGCATGGATTCTGGCTTTGCAAAGTTGGATGCGGAACCCTTTCCGCATTTTGCCGAAGGATGGGTGTGGTTAGTAGGCGCTGGGCCAGGCGCACCCGGCCTCATGTCCCTGCTCTGTTATCACGCCATGCAAAACTGTGATGTGGTGGTTTATGATGCATTGGTGAACCCCGATATTTTACGCTGGGTAAGGCCCGGTGCTGAACTGGAATATGCAGGAAAGCGCGGTGGCAAACCTTCGCCTGTTCAAAAGGATATTTCGATTCGACTAATCGAATTGGCACATGCCGGAAAGCGCGTTTTGCGTCTGAAAGGTGGCGACCCCTTTATGTTTGGCCGTGGCGGCGAAGAAAGCCAAAGCTTGGCTAAGGCGGGCATTCCGTTTCGCATCGTGCCCGGCATTTCATCAGGCATTGGCGGCCTGGCCTATGCGGGAATTCCCGTGACCCACCGCGACACGAACCACGCAGTGATCTTTTTAACGGGCCATGACGCAACAGGTAAAATGCCAGCCAATGTGAATTGGCAAGCCATCGCCACCGCCGCCCCCGTTATCGTAATGTATATGGGCGTCAAGAACTTAGGCGAGATCGCTCAGACTTTGATGAAAGCGGGCCGCCCTGCCGATCACCCTGTTACCATGGTTTCAAACGCTTCCATGCCCAACCAATCGGTGGCCAGCACCATTTTGAGTGAAGCTGGCGAATTTGTGAAACTCAACAAGCCGCCAACACCAGCCATCGTGGTGATTGGGCACGCATCAGATTGGCGCGAATTGCTGGATTGGTATTCGCCGGCCCTGAGGGATAATCCAATTGGCTAGAGGCTTGCTGATCGCAGCACCTCATTCCGGTAGCGGCAAAACCCTCATAACCCTTGGGCTCATCCGCGCGTTGCGCAACCGCGGAATGAAAGTGGCCTCGGCCAAAGTCGGCCCTGATTATATTGATGGCCGCTTTCACGAAGCAGCAAGTGGTGCGGCTTGCATCAACCTCGATTATTGGGCGATGGGTGCAGATGAATGTAAAACGCGGCTTGCGGAAATTGACGCAGATATAGTTATTGTCGAAGGTGTAATGGGCCTTTTCGATGGACCAGATGGCGCGAAGGGTTCAACGGCTGATCTGGCAGAAACTTTGGGATTGCCCATTGTTCTTGTGGTTGACACGGCCAAGCAGGCGCAGTCTGTTGCAGCCGTCGTTCACGGATTTTCAACATTTAGGCCCAGTTTGAATATTGCCGGCGTGATCTTGAACCGTGTGGCAAGCGACCGACACGCCAAGATGCTAACCCACTCTTTGGATTCGAGAATTCTGGGGATAATGCGTCAGAATGACTCTCTCATTTGGCCGTCGCGGCACCTTGGATTGATTCAAGCGCAAGAGAATCAACACCTTGAAGCATTTATCGAATCAGCCGCATCAGGAGTTTCCCGTGAAACATTTCTTGACAAAATTAACGAATCGGCAACTATTTTTCCAAAACATAATTCCGAATCACAAAAACCAATCCCACCACTCGCCCAAAACATCGCAGTCGCTAGCGATTTAGCGTTTGCGTTCGCCTACCCACATCTGCTGGATGATTGGCGCAAACAAGGTGCGGAACTTTCGTTCTTCTCGCCTTTGAACAACGAAACCCCAAGGGGTGGCGCGGTTTTTCTTCCAGGTGGATACCCGGAACTACATGCAGGGAGACTGGCCTCCAACACTGCGTTTTTAAACGCGCTGCGCAACCATAAGGGCCTGATTTACGGCGAATGCGGTGGATACATGGTTTTGGGAGATGCAATTGTTGATGCAGATAGCAAATCGCATGCAATGACGGGCTTGCTGCCTGTGACCACCAGCTTTGCGACGCGAAAACTTCATTTGGGCTATCGCCAATTGAAAGCACTGAATGCGCCGTGGACATCAAACTTACGCGGCCATGAGTTCCATTATTCAACAATCAAATCTCAAGGCGCTGCTGATCCGCTGTTTCACGCC
>JAYTSN010000289.1:0-10262 GCA_043745625.1 Aestuariivirga sp.
TGACAACAATGTTGATCAGGCTTTGAAAGTTCTGAAGAAGAAAATGCAACGTGAAGGCATTTTCCGTGAAATGAAGATGCGTGATGCTTTTGAAAAGCCGTCCGTGAAGCGTGCTCGTGAAGCCGCTGAAGCCGTGCGCCGCGCACGGAAACTGACACGCAAGAAGCTGCAGCGCGAAGGCCTGTTGCCAATGCCTAAGAAGATCGAGAAGCCTAAGCGCTTCGGCGGTGGAGCAAGCACTGGTGGCGCTGGCTTCTAAGCTGTATTGAATTTGGAATTGAAAAAGCCGCTGACAGTTCAGCGGCTTTTTTATTGGGGGCGCAGTTCGCGCTTTTTAGTATCCAATCCTCAATAGCCCACAGCCGCGCCTGCTGGTAAATCGCGGCCATCAGCCATATGCAGCGTGGCAAAACCTCCGCCGCCAATATTGCCGCAACATGGATTTGTGAACGTGAGTGCATAGCCCACAGCCACGGCAGCATCGACGGCATTGCCACCTTGTTTTAAAATTTCAACGCCTATGTCAGACGCCAAATGTTGCGATGTTACCACCTCGCCACTGTCGGCAGTTGTGGGCTGGCGCGTGATTGCTGGTGCCATTGTCGTTCCGACCAGGAGCAATGCAATTATGGCTGTGGAGGAATTCGACGAATTTGGAAGCCGGTTTTGTTTTGTGTGAAGCCAGACTTTTCGTAAAACTGAAACGTTTCCGGTTCTTTTGATCCTGTGAGTAGCATAACTTTGTAGCAGCCATGTTGCCAGGCAGAGTCGATTGCTGCTTGAAGAATTGCCCGCGCCAACCCCCGTTTGCGATATTGTTCGTGTGTTACAACATTTTCCAGCAAGGCGTAGGATGTGCCGCCTCTTGTGAGGTTGGGGATAACGATCAGGGTGCAGGTTGAGACAATTTCAAGGCCGATTTGACCGACAAGAAATTTGCTGCCATCGTATTTGTGAAGTTCATCAAGAATTTTAGTTGCATCGGCCTCAGACAGAATGGGATCATCGGCGTTGAGGTGTCGATAAAGGTTCAGCAACAAAGGCAGGTCATCCTTGGTTGCTGGTCTGATTTTCAAATCATCTTTCATTGAAGAACGTTACTGTTTTTGAACTGATTGGTCATCAGCTTCAAAAATTCGGAAATTTTCTGGTTTGAGGTTTTCTTGTGTAAAGCCTTGCAAGAAAATTGATGCGCCATTCGATGCGTAGTTTATCTTCACGCCTTTAATGCCGCCTTCGCTGGTGTTTTTTAATTGCAGTTTTTCGAAACCGTATCCGCCAACGACCTGCAAAATATCGGTTGGCTTAAAATCTGTAATCGTGTCGTTGCCATCAAAACCGCTGCCTGAATCTGAATAGGCTGAAAATATGTATTGGTTTTTACCGCCGCCACCTGTCAGTAAATCATCGCCAGTGCCGCCATTGATTTTGTCATTGTCTGAGCCGCCAACAATAATGTCATTGCCGAAGCCGCCATAGAGACGGTTGTAACCTTGGCCGCCCGAGATGAAATCATCGCCACTGCCACCAAAAATGATGTCGTCGCCCATGCCTGTTGCAACGGTGTGGTTTTGGTTGTCGTTGTAGAGAATTAAATTATGCGCGTTTGGATTTATTTGATTTTCGTCGATTGCGCCGCTGGCAGCTGAAATATGGATCTCCACACCTTTTTGGCCTTCGGGCCTAGTGTTGTGATATTCGCGCCCGCGCATAAACGCAATGTATGCGAGGCCTGCGGGTTTCCAATTTGGTGTGCCGTCGCTTTTTAGTTTTGATGTCGCCAAGCCATATTGATATTGATCTGATTGCATTGCGCCTTCTGCGACGCGATCAAACATTTCATAAATTGTGGCGGTGTTTGTAAAATCCCAATTGCGCATCAAGCCCAAAGTTTGCACAATATTTTCGGTCTGCGTGGTTTCAACCATCTCTGGAGACAGGGTTTGGCCCAAGGGCACATCGCCATATTTGAAAGGATCGATGAACGACGTGTTGAGCTGCGCAAAATAATCAGAGTTGGTTACATCGCCTGCAAATGAGCTGGCTCCCCATTCTGAAAAATTCACGCTGATTTTTCCGTAACCCGTTTGCGCAAAGCGGGCCATCGTGCAGGTTACGCCCATTTCGGTGTTTTCATCAAAAAACTGATCGGCGTTGTTGTTGCGAGAGGCGTAACTATAAATACGCGAACTCAGCTCGGTTGATTTTGCACGTTCAATTAAACTTTCCCACGTGAAGCGATCATCGGTTGGCATCAGTATGTGGCCATAGCTGAGGTTGTCGCGCACATCGCTTGGGCCTGCCTCGATCAACTTATGATATTCGGTAGTGGGTTCGAGCCACGCTTGGACATTTATACCATAAGGGTGCAGGCCGATTTGGTCTAATCTCAAATGGCCAGAAGCATTTTTGCTGCTCACGTTTTGCGGTTTATAATCGGCAATGGCTTGCCAGAATGCAGGGTTGTAAGTGCCACCGACAGGAGGTGCGACTACGGGAGGCCCGTTCTTGAGGGCTATTGAACTGTATGCTCTGTGCACACGCGCTAAAGCGTTATCGACGGTCGATAGATATTCCGCGAAAGGCAATCTAGGCCATGCCTCTGATGCTTCGTTATTGCCATTTTCAGGTGGAATCCCGTTGCCATAAATGCCACCTAATTCATTGAAAATTTCCCATCCGGCGATATTTTCCAAGGTTGCTTTGCCATCTGGTTGCTTGGAAATATAGACGATGAAATCAGCAAGGAATTGGCCAACATCGGCAGTGTTCGCCAGTGAGTTTTCAGTCAGAAAGGTGATTTGTTGTGCAGTGGGGCGAAAGCTGAATTCTTGGTTGATGCCAGATTTCCATGTGGCAAAATTAGATGCTGGTTGACGCGCCCACTCTGGGATTACACCGAAGTTGAATATTACCTTTTGGTGCGCAACATAGGCTTGTTGCAGTGCCTGATAAGCTTCAAAAAGATTTGAACCATTCTCACCATAGCCGCGATTACTAAGATATTGAGCATAGGCCAAAGGTTTGAGCTTTGCAGATTGCGGATTGAATTTTGTTTTGGGCGCCGATTGGAAATTACTCCAATTGGTATCGAGGCGCGCCGATGTGCTGCCCGCGTTTGCTGCTGCGCCCAGCATTTGGGAAAACCGATTGAACCCTGTTTCGGGCCAAGTGTGCAGATGATAGCCAAAATTTATGGTTTGCTCGGCGCGAGGTTCGGTTGCGCAAAACAGGCTGAGAGCAAGCAGGCTTATGGTGCGAAGCATAGCTCAGTTTTAGCTTAAAGTTTCGCTACATCGCAAATAGATTGCCGAATTGAGATTAATTAGGCAGCAGGCAACTTCTTTGCTTCGGCCAATGCAGCTTTCATTTGGGGCAACAGGTCGGCGTTACTGGCGATGTAGCCACCCGACATCAGTGGATTTGCTTCATCTTTTAACCCACGCACAAAACCACCGGCCTCACGAATCATCAAAATGCCCGCTGCCATGTCCCATGGTTTTAAGTTTGCATGCCAAGCGCCATCAAGGCGGCCAGATGCGATGTAGCACATATCAAGTGCGGTCGAACCCAAGGCACGGATGCCAGCGGTGCGGAGTTGCATGATAATCAATTCGGAGCGGCGTTCGGCGTGATCTTTGTTGCCACGGTTGGGAAGCCCTGTGGCCACTAAGCTGTCGTGCAGCTCACGGCGGCCCGCCACACGCATGCGCTTGTTGTTTACAAAGGCGCCAGAACCTTTTTCGGCATGGAACAATTCATCAGTAATTGGGTTGTATGTTACGCCAGCCACAATTTCGCCATTGCGTTCAAGTGCAATGGTGATGGCGAAGTACGGTAGGGCATGCATAAAGTTAAAGGTGCCATCAATGGGATCAATAATAAAACGGTGGTCAGGATCTGTGCCTTTATGCTCAGCTTCTTCTTCACCCAAAATGGAGTAAGCAGGGCGGGCCTTGAGCAATTCTTCGCGCAAAACTTTTTCAGCTTTTTTGTCGGCGTTTGTTACAAAATCGCCGGGGCCTTTGACCGAGATTTGCAAGCTCGAAACTTCACCAAAATCGCGCTGAACGCCACGGGCGGCTTTGCGAACGGCGGCGATCATTACTGTCATAATAGGGGTGGTCACGTGGCTTGCTCCGGTTATGTGGCGGGTGGATAGCAAGGATCGGAGGCTATGGCTAGCTTATCAATTGAGTCGGTAGTTTTAGTGAAAGGGATTTTGTAAATGGACGAAGAGATCGAGAAAAAGACTGTCATTGAAACTGATAAGGCTCGAGGTGGCGTTACCGGACACAATGTGCGCTATGTGCTTGGTGTAAGCTTAGTTATTGCAATTATCGTTATGATTGTCATTGCAACGTCCGCCTAGTTTTTAGCGATTGTAGTCATCGGCTTAAACGCAGTGGCACGGGCTTGTGCTTCGTTCAAAATCGAAGGGGCCAATTTTTCTGCTGCATCATCGAGTTCAGCATCAGCGCGGCCTCCTGCTTTGGCGAGAATATTCCATTTGGCAGCTTCTACCGCATCAGCGGATACGCCTTTGCCAAGTGCATAAAGTTTGGCCATGCGGTTCTGGGCCACGGCATTGCCGTGATTGGCAGCCACCAGCAACCACTTGGCACCTAATGCTTCATCCTTTTGAACACCTTCACCACGAAACACCAACACGCCATATTCAAGCGCTGCATCAGGCATGCCTTGGGTTGCTGCTTTGGCAAACCAGTTGGCGGCCTGAACAGGGTTTTTTTCAACGCCGCGCCCATCGGTATAAAGCAGTGCAAGATTATATTGGGCATCGGCCAAGCCTTTTTCTGCAGCCTTTTGAAAAAGGTCGAAGGCTTTTTTCCAATCTGGTGGGTTGTTGTAAACACCGCTGTAGAACAGACCCAGATTGTAAGTCGCTTGAACGTTATCTGAGACTGCGGCCTTTTCAAGCCAAGCGCTGCCATCACTTAAATTGGGTTCCCCAAAACTGCCATCGAGAAGAATCATTCCCAATGCAAGTTCGCCATCAATATTGCCTTTTTCCGCCGCCTTACGGAACCAGAGCTTTGCAGTTGGCGCGTCGACCTCTACGCCTAAGCCTTTTTGCGACATGGTGCCCAGCATCATGAAGGCGCGTGGATCGTCCTTTGCCGCGAAAACATCAGCGATGGGTTTGGCTTCGACATAGTTGCCGTCGCTGAACAAAGACATCGCTTCTTCAAAAGTAGCATTGTCAGCACTGGCCGCACCGAAAAGGCACAACAGTATGGCGAAGCTGGCGAGAAAGCGAGTTATCATTCGTGCTTAAGACCATAAGATTTTAGAGTACGGACAGCGGCATCTGGGCTTTGCCACATGTCATCTGACGGGCGGATAAAATCTGGGTTGTGGGGCAGCATTGTGGCAAATTCGGTGGGGTTAATTGCATCAAATGGCACGCAGGGAATTTCAGCAATGTCGCTCCACCATTTCACCAGAGACTCACCCGTGGTTTGGGATTTTTGGTTGAAGGCGACATAATCGGCACCTTGTTCGGAGGCTTCCATCGCAGTGTGGCGCGAGGTGCCAGCATTGATGCCGACCATGGCATCACGGGGCAGGGACATGCGCAAATCGACGATCACGTGTTCCATATTGTTTAAGTGTAAGCCATCAGCTCGCAGGCGGCTGACAATGCGGGGTTCAACATCTTGCAAAAAAACGGCAAGGCCAAGTTCTTGAAGTGCCGCCACGTCCTCTGTCGACACAGATTCTGGAACAATAATGGTCGCGCAATCGCCAGCCGAGCAGGCGGCTTTGGCACAGGCGATGATATCAGATGGGGCAAGCGTTTTGGGCGCAACAAGATAAAAGCGGGCAGACATGTGGATTAAGGACTCGCAATATTGATTTGCAGCAGTATCGGGCTTTATGCCTTTGATTTCAATTGCTCAGTGTTGGGCAAATAATAAGCCAGAAGACCGATGGCAGGCAGCACGGAGCAGAGCTCGAAAATAAACTGCAGCGTGGTGTGGTCTGCGATAACGCCAAGCACGGCAGCGCCCAATCCACCTGAACCGAAGGCCAAGCCAAAGAATAAGCCTGATATCATCCCGACGCGGCCGGGCATGAGTTCTTGCGCATAGACCACCATTGCGGAAAATGCTGACGACAAAATAAGTCCGATGGGGATGGTGCAGGCTACCGTCCAGAATAAATTCAGATGTGGCAATGCGAGCGCGAAGGGGAGCGTGCCAAGAATTGAAAACCAGATCACGGATTTGCGTCCGATCCGGTCTCCAATCGGGCCGCCTGCGAATGTGCCCACGGCGACGGAACCGAGCAAAACGAACAGATAGAGCTGTGCCGTTTGTGTGCTGACGCCAAACTTATCGATCAGATAGAATGTATAAAAGCTGTGCAGGCAGGCCATATAAACAAATTTCGAAAACATCAGCGCTACGAGAATGGCGAGCGAGATTTTGACAGTGCGTTGATCGAGGCCAGATTGAAGGATGGCTTCGCCAGATTTCTTCTGTGTGAGGTGTGTGGAATACCAGCGACCCACCCCTGACAGGACGATGAATGAGACTGCTGCTAGAATTGCAAACCAAGCAAGGCTGGCCTGGCCGCGTTGCAGCACGATACCTGCGGCCAAAAGCGGGCCCATTGAAGTCCCGATATTGCCACCCACCTGAAACAGACTCTGTGCCATTCCATATTGCCCACCTGACGCAAGCCGTGACACGCGCGATGCATCAGGGTGGAAAATCGATGAACCAATGCCGATGCAAGCGGCAGCGACAAGCAATGCTGGATAGGAATGTGCGGTAGCCAATAATATGAGTCCGAGTGCTGTAAAGACGGAGCCAAATGGCAAAACATAAGGCAATGGCTTTCGGTCTGTAAAATGTCCGATCAGTGGTTGGAGGATCGACGCCGTAACCTGATAGACCATCGTCAAAAGCCCAACTTGGCTGAAGCTGAGCGCATAGTTTTGCTTTAACAGGGGATAGACAGAAAGCATGACGGCTTGCAGTGTGTCGTTGATTAAATGGCAGCCAGCCGCGGCGAAAAGAATCGCATAGACGGTGGTGTTCGTGCGGGTGGCTGAAAGCGTGGTCACGTGTGTTCAATAGCAGGGCATACTGATTTGCACAGCAGGCTTAATTGCATAGGACGCATGTTCATGTTCATGTGCATTGCTAATTCATTTTTTTACTTCACAAACAGCGCAGCAACACCTGGTAAATCCTTGCCTTCAAGCCATTCCAGAAATGCTCCACCTGCTGTTGAGATATAGGTGAAGTCATCAGCCACGCCTGCGTGGTTTAAGGCCGAAACGGTATCGCCGCCACCTGCAACGCTGACCAGTTTTCCAGCTTTGGTTCGCGCTGCTGCATGCCGCGCAATGGCAACTGTGGCGGCGTCAAAGGGCTGCATTTCAAATGCGCCGAAGGGCCCATTCCAAAGCAAAGTATGAGCGTTGTCGATAGCGGCCGTGACAAGGTCAACCGACATTGGACCTACGTCCAACATCATGCCATCTGCGGGAATACCGTCCACGCCATAATCATGTGATGGCGCGTGGGCTTTGAACTCGTATGCCACGATGGCATCAACGGGCAAAATGATCGCACAATTGGCAGCTTCGGCTTCGGCCATGATTTTACGCGCAGTGTCGGCCAAATCTTTTTCAACAAGTGATTTGCCCACTTGATGGCCCTTGGCAAACAAGAATGTGTTGGCCATGGCACCACCGATGACGAGCCCCTCAACTTTTTTCATCAGGTTGCTGAGAAGATCAAGCTTGCTTGAAACCTTGGCTCCGCCAACAATAGCGATGACCGGGCGTTTTGGGGTTTCAAGCGCTGCGCCCAGTGCTTTGAGTTCCGCTTCCATAGCGCGGCCAGCGTAGGCCGGAATGATGTGAGCAATGCCTTCAGTTGAAGAGTGCGCGCGGTGAGCGGATGAGAACGCGTCATTCACGAAAATATCGCCAAGGCCCGCGAGCATTTTGGCAAAGCCTTCATCATTCTTTTCTTCACCTGCGTGATAGCGCGTGTTTTCCATCAAAATGACATCGCCTGGCTTGGCATGGATGTGTGGTGCTGACTGCCAATCGGTAAAATGGAAATGCACTTTGTGACCGAGCGCTTTTTCAAGCACAGGGGCCACTGGTTTTAATGACATTTCTGGAACCACTTTGCCCTTGGGACGATCAAAGTGGGCAATGATGATGACAGCAGCGCCTTTGGCGAGAAGTTCTTTGAGTGTAGGGATCACGCGGTCAATGCGAGTCGTGTCCGTCACCACGCCATCGGCGATTGGCACATTGAGATCAAGACGGATGACAACGCGTTTGTCTTTGACATTGACATCATCAAGGGTGCGGAATGCGGGCATTTTTAATCTCCTCATGCTGAGGTGCGAGCGTCGCGAGCCTCGAAGCATGTGCGGTTTGGCCCTTCGAGGCCCTGCAAGAGCAGGGCACCTCAGGGTGAGGGCTTGTGCTGAGTGAGGGGCGTACATCAAGTGTCGCTGTGAAGGAAGGGGTTTAGTGATTTTTTGTTCGGTTATGCGCTCTTGATGGGCATTTTAAAGTTTCATATGGTTCTTGCAAAACAGGGATATATGATGACCAAAAAGTTTGCCACGACTGCCATATTCATCTTAGTTTTTTTCTCTGGATCAGCCCATGCAGCCGATTGCTATCATAAGCCGGGTGACATGACTAAGACGATCAGGGAAGCCGACGATGGCGCCGCAATTGTGTGGTCGCATGGCAAGAAAAAAGTCACCTTCGAAACCGGCAGCGGCGGCACGGGCGTTGATTACCGCATTGCATTGGATAAGAAGGGCAAGGGCTTTCGATATGAGTATCAAGGGCTTTCGATATGAGTATAAAGACGGAAATTTGGTGTTTGGTGGTGTGACTTATGTGCCGGGGTGTTAAGTGGTTGATGTTTAGGGAGTGATACCAACCTCCAAACACCACCAATCCTATCTTTACGGAGATGACGGGCTAACGAGGACACTACATAAAAGTAGGCTCGCCACAATAACTGCAGACATCGGAGTTTACTTCGCTACCACAACCTCGACACCTTTGAAGACTTGGCACATCGTTTGTTTCTTGCCAGTCGCCATTGTCGAAAGTTTCCAACACAGTTATCCTACGTTCAATCTTTCCATTTACCTCAAGAAATTCAATTACACGGCTACGATAAAAATTTGTTTGCTTGTGTTTTCTTGAAGCTCTTCGCAACTCGCGCGTTATATGAGCTTCAGCTTCAGTTTGGAACTCAGGCGACCTATAAACCAAAAAATATTTGAACTATCGAATCCTGTCGCATTAGGATCCGCGCAGAATGCGCCAGCAGCGACAGTAAATCGTCTACTGTTCCATTTTGTTGAACTTACCCAAACACTCCGAAAATTAAACTTTCGGGCATCTCCCCTATAATGTCGTTTCCATTTTTCAAGTTTGCTCGCAAGATCAAATCCAAATATGACTCGCCAAATCATAAAACTTCCTTCGGGATTTCAGACCAACTTCTCCCCAACTTCACCACCGCTTCGCGGCTTCCGCCAAAAAACCCGATCTCGACATCCCTTGCGCTGCAGCCTTGCGGTCGATCTGGGCTAGAGTTTTTTCAGGCAGCGTAATGTTCACGCGCACCGTTGCCTCAGCCATCTCAGGAGCTTTCACCACCATCACGGCTACGGCATCCGAGTAACCTTCTGCGTTCAATATTTCATCCAGCGTGCTGGGCTCAGGCACGGCGTTGCTATCTTCGATCATACCTTCAATGTGAAAGCCCAGCGCTTCCTCAATCATCGGACGCAACTCTTCCAGCGAGTCCGCAACAGAAATGCAGCCGGGCAAGTCAGGGAAGCTTGCGCCAAAAGCAGAACCTGAATCTTTGTGAATGAGTGCAATATATTCGGTCATGACTATCTCAACTTCATTTGTGACTGTTTCTCGATTGATCGCAGCGTTCCGATTGGCACTTCTTGCTTTGGATGAGGCACAGTCACGCGCCCTGGCAAGTTCGGATGTTTGAGTTGTATATGGCTGCCTTTTTGGGCAACATGCTGCCAGCCCGCTGCATTTAAAAGCCGCAAAACTTCACGGCTATTCATGATGTGTATTTATACACACTAACATGCAATGTCAAGATGTGGTATCACTTCCCCAGGGCGTCGAACTCAAGTTAACGGGGTTTGGAGTTTGCATTTAGTGTGATTCCATGGGCCTCCCTGATTCGGAGGTTTGCCATGGACATGATGTT
>JAYTSN010000290.1:0-1133 GCA_043745625.1 Aestuariivirga sp.
GAATGTTGGCGGCTTTAGCAGCAGCCATGCCTGTGGCTTGTTCGGTTGTATCAAATCCGCTGACGATGATGCCATTTGGCTTCAGAGCAAGCGCTTGACTAAAAGCAGCGGCGCGGCCATCAACTGAACTAGCGCCGTCGATTGACTTTACAGTCCAACCAATTGCAGCGCAGGCTTCTTCAGCACGTTTGGATGAGCCCAAGATGCCGCCGTTCTTCATGTCATCTGCAAGAATGACAATCGATTTGCCTTCTTGAGCTTTTGGTCCGGTGGTCGGGCCATCCCGCTTGTCAGCTTTCATGGCATATTTATCCACGATAGCTTGTGCGTCCGACATTGAATCAGCAAACACAACTTCGGTCAGCATTGCCACTGTGAAACCCAGTGCAATGCCACGCTTTAATAAATCTCTACGATCCATAGTTCACTCCCATTATATTTTATTTTGATACCTTCTGGGCGGCACCGCGTTTGCGTTGGGCGTAACCTGCTATGCCAATGGCAATAAGCAATGTTGCGCCGTTAAACAACGGTTCCACCCAAAAGGAACCGCCAAATTGCTGAATGCCAGAAATGCCAACAGCAAGAATTGCCACGCCAATTAAAGTGCCCCATACGTTCACACGTCCGGGCTTGATTGTGGTGGAGCCTAAGAATGCGCCCACGAGAGCAGGCAGCAAATATTCCAAACCAACACTGGCTTGACCAATGCGAAGTTTTGACGCGAGCAGAACGCCTGCCATTGCGGTCAGTACGCCTGATGCGATGAAAGAGCCCATGACGAATTTGCGCACAGGAATTCCGTTCAGCGCTGCGGCCGTGGGGCTGGCACCAATGGCATAGAGATAACGGCCCAGCGGCGTGTACTCAAAGATGACCCACATGGCCAAAGCCAGAGCCAGAACATAATAGCCAGCAATAGGTAGACCCTAAACGAAAGTGGCGTTGAGCGCGTAAAAGCCATCTGGCACCACGCCGACAATCTGACGCCCACCGGAATGCCAAAGCGCAATGGCATAAAGAATTGTGCCGGTGCCCAGTGTTGCGATGAACGAGTCAATCTTGGCCACTTCAACCAGCAAGCCGTTGAGCACACCCATAACTGCACCAAGGCTAAGGACGATGAGCACTGC
>JAYTSN010000291.1:0-3565 GCA_043745625.1 Aestuariivirga sp.
GATCCTGAAGAAGTCCGTACACTGATTAACTCAACTCTTGCTGCGCACAATCTTTCTAAACATTCAGTTGCGACCTACGCGTCGATTGACTTGAAACAAGATGAACCAGCGATTGGAGAATTGCGAAATGTGGTATTTTTCAATGCTGATGAATTAAATGCACAATCATCAAAATTAAAAACTCCGTCCGACTACGTAAAATCTGAAGTGGGTACACCTAGCGTGGCTGAGGCTTCTGCTCTTGCCGCAGCTGGCCCGGATTCAGAACTCGTCGTTGCAAAGACAAAAAGCAAGCGCGCGACAATAGCGATTGCAAAATCTCCTTCGCCTATAATTAAACCACCAGGTCATTGTGCGGGCCATGTTTCAGTTGTGGGAATTGGGCCGGGAAGCAAATCGACGCGCAGCCCTGAAGTAACCGTCGAACTTACAATAGCCAGCGAGTGGGTGGGTTACGGCCTATACCTTGATCTCGTGGCCGACTTAAAGCACAGCCAAACCGAACATCGCTTCCCCCTCGGCGATGAAGAAGCCCGCTGCCGCCATGCCATTGAACTGGCCAAGCAGGGAAAACGTGTTGCGCTGGTGTGTTCTGGCGATGCTGCGATTTATGCGATGGCGGCTTTGGTTTATGAATTGATTGACCGCGAGCCCAATCGCGTCAAGGTGGAAGTGCATCCCGGCATCTCGGCATTCCAAGCGGCATCAGCCAAAGCGGGTGCGATGATCGGCCATGATTTCTGCTGCATCTCGCTTTCAGATTTGCTGACACCTTGGGAGGCAATCGAAAAGCGCATCAAGGCGGCAGCCGAGGGAGATTTTGTGATTTCCTTTTATAACCCCCGTTCCCTAAAACGCCGCGACCAGTTGGAACGCGCCTTTGCCATTCTGAAAGATCATCGCCCGCCCGATACGCCTGTCGTTGTCGCCACCAATTTGGGTCGGCCAGAAGAAAACGTCCGTATACGGAAGTTCTCGGAGTTCGATCCGGAAGAAGTTGATATGCTCACGCTTGTTATGGTCGGCTCATCACAATCAAAATCAATCACCCGTGGTGACGGCAAGACTTATGCTTACACGCCGCGCGGCTATGCCAAGAAAATGGATATAGCTTCCTCCGTCCAAGTTGCAGACTTGGGCGATCAGAGGAAGCGCAATTCGGAGACCCTTCCATGAAAGTACACTTCATAGGAGCAGGCCCAGGTGCTGCTGACCTCATCACGGTTCGCGGATTGAAACTCATCCAATCTTGCCCTGTGTGTTTATATGCAGGATCATTGGTGCCCGAAGAAATCGTCAAGGCTGCTCCTGAGGGTGCGCGCGTGGTTGACACTGCGCCATTGCATCTCGATCAGATCATCGATGAAATCAAATCGGCACATTCGCAAAATCAAAATGTAGCACGCGTCCATTCCGGTGATCCGTCTTTGTACGGAGCAATTGCTGAACAGATGCGAAGGCTTGATGCATTGGGCATTGAATATGATGTAACCCCCGGTGTTCCAGCTTTTGCCGCTGCAGCTGCCGCTTTGAAAACTGAATTCACTTTGCCAGAAATTGCCCAAACCGTGATTTTGACGCGCACCACAATGCAAGCCTCAGCCATGCCGCCGGGTGAAGAGCTGGCGCTACTGGGCGCATCGAAAGCAACTTTGGCCATCCACCTTTCAATCCGCAACCTCGCCCATATCGAGCGCGAACTGACTCCGCATTACGGCGCTGATTGCCCTGTTGTTGTTGCCTACCGCGTAACATGGCCCGATGAGCTGTTCGTGCACGGAACACTTTCCACGATTGCCAAGAAGGTGAAAGAAGCAAAGCTGACCCGAACGGCCCTTATTTTGGTGGGGCCTGTTTTGGGGCACACTGAATTCAAGGATTCAGCCTTGTATGACAAAGACCACGAGCATGTTTTGCGCAACCGAAAAACGGCAAAAAAGAAAATTCAAAAAAGTTCTTGACTTGTTCTCACATTAGGACTATATAGCATATTGGCCACTTAAGTCCGTGGCCCTGCTGTTTGATATTGTGAACATGGTTTTTCGAAATTTTACCTATAAAATTTCCAAACTGGTGCAAACTGGTTCGTGAGGACGCTCACGCCCTTTTTGCTTTAAACCAGCAATGCGCCCTCATGGCGCAGCAGCCATTCTTTGCGGGCAATGCCGCCGCCATATCCTGTCATGGAACCATCAGCACCAATGACGCGGTGACACGGAACGACGATGGCAATGGGATTGCGGCCATTGGCGGTGCCCACCGCGCGGCTCATATTGATGTCGCCCAGCTTGCGGGCGATAGAGCCGTAAGAAACTGTGGTGCCTGTGGGGACTTTGCGCAGCTCGAACCAGACCTGTTTTTCGAACCGTGTACCGCCGCCATCGGTGAGGACGTTGTCGATTGCGTTGATGTTGCCGGCGAAATAATCACGCATGATTTGGGAAAGGCCGAATGGGTTTGCTGTTTGTTGCATTTCGCAATTTTTGAACCGCAATTTCATCTCACGCTCGACGCGGCCAGTGGCGTCTTCAAACTCAAGCAACAATAAAACGCCGTCACGAGAGACAAGGATCATGTCTCCGATGGGCGTTTGAATGCGGTCGGTGAGCACGCAATGCATGGCGGGATGTTACGCCTCTAATTGCTACCCGCGCCACCTAATTACGGCACTTGACTCGGTGTAATTTATAGATTACAACTTGCAACATGATCGAAATCCTGCGGTCAGACGAATTTGATCTTTGGCTCGCGGATTTGCGCGATGATCGTGCCCGCGCCCGCATTCAGGCGCGAATACTGCGCCTGTCTTTGGGCAATCCGGGCGATGTGAAACCTGTGGGCGAAGGCATTAGTGAAATGCGGATCGACCATGGGCCGGGCTACCGCGTCTATTTCTGGCAGCGCGGCCAAGTCTTGATCCTGTTGCTTTCTGGCGGAGACAAGTCAACGCAAGACAAAGACATAAAGGCAGCAAAACTGATTGCCGCCAGATGGAAGGAATGAATGATGAAACATGGTTTCAAATCTTATGACGTGACCGACTATCTGAAATCTGAAGAGGACATGGCGCTCTATCTCGAAGCTTGCTTTGAGGAAGCTGGCGATGACGTCGCCATCATCGCCGCTGCTTTGGGCGACATTGCCCGCGCCAAAGGCATGAGCGACATCGCCGCCGCCACAGGCCTCACCCGCGAAGGGCTGTATCGCACGTTGTCGAAGGATGGCAATCCGAGTTTTAGTGCGGTGCTGAAAGTGATGAAGGCGATGGGATTAAAGTTGAGGCCGGAGGCGGCTTGAGAAACAATCGCGTCCTCTCCCGCTTGCGGGAGGAGGAAGGGACCCATTGTTAAGCAAAGCGAAACAATGGGGAGGTGAGGGACTTTGCGGGGCCGAGCACCCTCACCTTTCCCAATTTGCTAAAGCAAATCGGGCCCCTGTCCTACTCCCGCAAGCGGGAGAGGACGGCAAATGAATCGCTTGATGGCATATTGGCGAAGCTTGAGCAAAGACCGAGCCTGTATCAACCAAAGAGCCCCCTCAGCCCTTCGGGCAGCTCCCCCAGCAA
>JAYTSN010000292.1:0-3564 GCA_043745625.1 Aestuariivirga sp.
AAAAATCAACTGCATGCACATTTTTGTGAGAACCCGTGTTTTTGGGCACTACCGCCTGGTCAAACTGCCCAGCACACCGCGCACTAATGCCGTTCCCAATTGTCTTGCCAAAGAATAGCCAACTTGCCGTGCAAAACGCCCAGCTTCCTTTTGAATGATCTTGGTGGTCGGTGAAACCGGGGCTACGGAGGCGTGGGCCACGGCTTTAACACGTAGCTTTTCATAGGCGGATTCGCGGTCGACCATCGTTTCATATTTGCCAGCAACTGGCGAGGCCGCAATTGTGGCCTGGCGTTGGGCGGGAGTTACCGGGCCCAGTTGGCCTGATGGCGGGCGGATGAAGGTGCGTTCCACGATGGTTGGCACGCCCTTGGGATCAAGCACTGAAACCAGTGCCTCACCCTTGCCCAACTCGGTGATGGCTTTTTCCGTGTTGAATTTCGGATTGGCGCGGAAGGTTGTGGCGGCGGCTTTTACCGCCTGTTGGTCGCGCGGCGTGTAGGCGCGCAATGCATGTTGCACGCGGTTGCCAAGCTGGGCCAGAACGCTGTCTGGAATATCGAGCGGATTTTGCGTTACGAAATAAATGCCCACACCTTTGGAGCGAATGAGCTTTACAGTTTGCTCAATTTTTTTGAGCAGGCCAGCTGGTGCATCGGCAAACAATAGATGCGCTTCGTCGAAGAAGAACACCAATGAAGGTTTTTCTGGGTCGCCGATTTCGGGCAAAGTTTGGAAGAGTTCAGACATCAACCACAACAGAAAGGTTGCATAGAGCATTGGTGATGAAACCAATTTATCAGCCGCGATGATGTTCACATAGCCGCGCCCGTCACGCGTGGTGCGCATAAAATCTTTAATGTCGAGCGCCGGCTCACCAAAAAACCTATCGCCGCCCTGCTCTTCAATCACAATGAGCTGGCGCAGGATTGCACCCACCGTCGCGGTGGCCACATTGCCATATTCCGTGGTGATTTGTTTGCCGCGCTCTGTCAGGTCTTTCAGTAACGCACGCAAATCTTTCAGATCCAAAAGTGCCAAGCCTTCCTGATCGGCAATTTTAAAGGCGATGTTGAGTGCACCTTCTTGCGCATCAGTCAGCCCCATAAGACGCGATAACATCAACGGGCCCATTTCAGTTATTGTCGTACGGATGGGGTGGCCCTGCTCCCCAAACACATCCCAGAACATTGTGGGCGTTGCTTCATGCGTATATGGATCAAGGCCCACGAGTTGGGCGCGTTCATCAAGAAAATCGACCGACTTTCCTGCCTGAGAAATACCCGAAAGATCGCCCTTAATATCAGCGGCAAAAACTGGAACACCCATGTTCGAAAAAGCTTCAGCCATGATTTGCAAGCTGACAGTTTTGCCCGTGCCTGTGGCCCCGGTCACCAGACCATGACGGTTGGCCATGGCTAAATAAAGCACTTGCGGCTTATCACTTTTGCCGAGGAAAATGGTGTTTTCAGTCATGTTGAATTGCTCCCTGTGGTTCTGCCTTTAAGGCATTCCGTGCACTTCGCCCACTTCAATTTTGCGCCAGTTTTTCATGGTCTCATGGTGGAAGCCAGATAGTTTTTCACGTTCTTCTGGCGTCCACACATCGAGTTTCAGCGCAACACTGATCATTGCCACCTCAACAGCGCGGGCTGCGCCATCATCGCACTTCACTGCAAATCCCAGACCAGCGTGAGGGATACTGCCGCAGAAAACACCCTCAGCTCCGAACTTCATGAACAGTCTTGGAACAGCCTGCATCACGCGCGTATCAAAGCGGCCGGTGCCGGCGATCATGAATGGGTGGCTGCGCGCGGCATGAATGATGCGTTGATAGGGCGCATAGGTTGGGTCGCAAAGCTTGGCAAACCCAAGCGCCATCTTGTGCAACGGCATGGCCCAAGTGGGAACCGAACAACCGTCAACACCAACTGGCGCTTTAGACAAATCAACTTCACACAGTTTTTCAATTGTTTTTGCAATTGCCCGTTGAACGGGATGATCCAGCTTCACATAATCTTTGCTATCAAGGCCCAAGTGCTTGGCCAAGGCCAACATGCCTGCATGCTTGCCGGAACAATTGTTGTGAATCTGCCTCGCCTTCTCACCATGGCGCACCAATTCATAAGTCGCCTCTTTGGAGCTTGGATAATGCGCGCCACATTCATAACAGGCCTCGTCAACCTGGCATTTTGCCAAGATTGATTTTGCCACGCGCACATGTTCGGTCTCGCCGCTGTGGGAAGAACAGCACAAGGCAATTTCTTCATCGGTAAATCCAAATGCGTCGGCAGCACCGCTTTCAATCATCGGCAGGCATTGGAAGGCTTTAATGGCAGAGCGCGGATATATGGGGATGTTCACATCGCCTGCAGAAGCCACCACTTTGCCGTTCATGTCACAAACCACATAGGCCCCATGGTGACGGCTTTCAACGATAGGACCACGGGTTACTTCGGCTATTATAGGGTTGCTCATGAAATCTTCACTCGGTTGGAGAACATTGTGTTTACGGCGACAATCGAATCATTATCTTGGGATTTTTAATAACTATGTAGCGCGTTCAAACATCAATTGTGGACGCTGTTATGATCAGCCGCGCTATTGCTTTTCAACATATGGATAATGAACCTCCCGGCTTGTTTGATGAATTTCTGGCTGCGCGTAACGCGACGCTTGATATCATCCAACTGCACAGGGGCGAGGAGATTCCGTCTCTCGCCCCTTATGATTTTAGGCTGGTCATGGGCGGTGCGATGGATGTGTGGGAAAAGACGCAATATCCTTGGCTGGCGGCTGAAAAGGCTGCAATTGAGGAATGGACCATCAATCGTAATCGTCCATTTTTTGGCGTGTGCTTGGGCATGCAGCTTTTGGCTGAGGCGTTGGGTGGCAAGGTTGGCTTGGCGCGCGAAGCAGAAGTTGGCATTGGAATTGGCAAAGTTAGTTTAGTTGGCCACCACGGTTTAATCTCAGATCTGGCCAGAACATTTCGCATGCTGCAGTGGCACCATGCTGAAGTGACTGTATTGCCGCAAGGGGCTGAAATTCTGGGCTTCTCAGACATCACCCAAGTTCAGATCATGGCGGTTGGCGCAAACATGGTGGGCACGCAGTTTCATGGTGAGTTAACGCCAGAGCTGGTGACAAAATGGGCCGAAGCCTCGCTCGGTGCTGGTGCATACGCACGTGTTCGAGCTGAAGTTTTGCCGCTCATGCCAAAAATGCGCCGGGTGAGTGAAGCCATGTTTAATAATCTCGTTGACGGCAAACGATTGCGCGCTGCGGCTTGACAATCGGCTGCGATATTGCAAATTCGTTTCCATAAAAAAGAGGCGAATGCGATGGCAAATTATATTCTGGCGATTGATCAAGGAACCACCTCAACCAGAGCCATTGTTTATGATAAAAAGCTCAATCCCAAAGCCAGTGCGCAAAAAGAATTTAAGCAATTTTTTCCAGCTTCAGGCTGGGTTGAACATGATCCCGAAGAAATCTGGAAAACAGTTTTAGTCACGGTGCGCATGGCGCTGCGTAAAGCGGGAATTGCGGCGCGTGATATCG
>JAYTSN010000293.1:0-3563 GCA_043745625.1 Aestuariivirga sp.
CAGGATGAAAACCAACATGGAACCAGTCGCGACACCAGGCAAGGAAAGCGGCAAAGTGATTTGCAAGAAACTTTGCCAAGGCTTGGAGCCGAGATCGGCTGATGCTTCAAGCAAGCGCTGATCGAGCTTTTCAAGGCTGACAAAAATCGGTGGAACCATCAGCGGCAGAAAACCGTAAACAGCGCCGATCAGAACCGCATAAGGCGTGTTGAGCAAGCGCACATCAGTAATGCCAATCCAATCGAGCCATGACGGAATGCCCTTCGAGCCAAGGATCATCATCCACGCATAATAACGCAACAACTGGCTCGTCCAGAACGGCGCCACCACTAATACAAGCATCGCGTTGCGCCAGCGCGGGCTGACTTTGACCGCGAGAAAATAAGCCATCGGATATGCAAACAAAACAGTGATCACAGTGGCCAGGGGTGCCAGCAACAATGTGTTGGTGAATGCCTTGCTGCGGGCCGGCAGGTTTAAATAATTATCGAATGTAAAGGCAGCCTGATAACCGCCTTCCGGAGCCCGCACGCCAAATGAATAAACCAGCATCACAAGCAAGGGCAGCACAAGCAGAAAAACAAAAAACACCCCCGCAGGTGCCAGTAACAATGCTGTGAGCGTACGGGAGTGTCTTGCATCGTTCATAGATTACGCAGCCTTGAAGCGGGCCATGATTTCAGCGCGCACAGGGTTCGTTAAGGTTTCAGCCGCACCAAACTCCAACTTTGAAAGCAATTCTTTGGCAGGATAAAGAATAGGATTTTCCAACATCTCTTTCGGCACCAACGCATTGACGCGCGAGTCTGATGAAGGCGCACCGTTTGATTTGACTTCCTTGGCGTTGATTTCAGGCGTGAGCAGATAATCCATCAAAGCATAACCAGCCGCACGGTTTGGCGCACCCTTGGGGATTACATAATGATCGGCCCAAATTTCTCCACCGTCCTTGCCCAAGCGATATTCCATTTGTTTAATATCGCGGTGCAGCTGAGCACCATCGTTCGTCCAGCACATCGACATCACGGCATCGCCGTTGCGCATCGATGGTTGATAGTCAGAGTTGATGCCGAAGAGATGTGGCTTTGTGGCCAACAACAATTTTTCGGCTGCTGCCATTTCGCCCGCATCAATCGAATTGAAGGAATGACCCAGCGCCTTCAACGCACCGCCGATTGTCGTGAGTTGGTAGTCATGCACCAACACTTTGCCGGAAAGTTCGCCTTGCGCTGTATCAAAGAAATCCTTCCATGTTTCAGGGGTCTTCTTTACCTTGCGCGTATCCACCACATAACCCGTAGTGCCCCAATTTTTAACGGCGGCATAGAGCACGCCGTCAATGGTTCCGGGGCCAGTAAATTGTGGGTCTTGCGTTGAAGCATCGTAATTTGGAACCAGCTTTAGATCGAGAGGCTCAATCAGATCGAGCTTTTTATAAGTTGAAATGGTGTAGTTGGTTGGCACAAACAAATCCCAACCCGTCGAGCCCGCTTGGAGCTTGGCTAACATTTCTTCATTCGAACCAAAAATCGTGATGTTCACTTTAACACCAGTATTTTTGGTGAAGTTGTCGATGTTCTCTTGGGCAAAATAATTTGGCCATGTGGTGAAATTCACAGTGCCCGATAGGCCTTCTGCAAAAGCTTTGCGCGGCGCCAAGCCTGGCACGGCCGAACCCAACACAGCCGTGGCAAGGCCCAAACCCGTGACACCTAAAAAGTGCCGGCGTGTGACCGAGCCTTTTTCATAACGGCGCAGTTCTTCGAGAAATTTTTGTGGCTTGATTGTATCATTGCTCATTTTCAGTCTCCCTTGTTTAAACTCGAGTTTTAAGTTGTAGTCAAAACTTGTGCGGCAGATTTATGCCAGCCCACGGCGGCCTTATCGCCAATATCGAAGACACCCGCTGCGTGCTCCGATTTACGCGGCGATAAAACTGTAAAGTCGCCCAAGCTTTCATGGCGCACAAGATACTCCGTATGCTCGCCCAAGAAAATACGGTTCAGTATGGTCACATCAAATGTCTCGGCAAGCCCCTTGGGCAAAGTGTTGCGGTGGGCGGAAATTTCCAAAAGCTCAGGCCGCACACAAAGGACAGTATCTTGCTTTGGCCCAGCAAAAAAATTAGCCTTGCCCACAAAGCCCGCCACATATGAGTTGATCGGCTTGTCATAAAGTTCGCGTGGGCTGCCGATTTGCACAATACGCCCTTCGCGCATGACGCACACACGGTCTGACATCGAGAGGGCTTCTTCCTGATCATGGGTTACCAACAGAAACGTGACGCCCAGATTACGCTGCAAATTTTGCAGTTCAATCTGCATCTCGCGGCGCAGCTTACGGTCAAGTGCAGCTAGCGGTTCATCCAGTAACAAAACAGCGGGACGATTGATGAGCGCCCGCGCTAAGGCCACGCGCTGCTGCTGGCCACCCGATAGTTCATATGACCGACGCTTTTCATAACCGCTTAAGCGCACCATCTCCAATGCATCAGCAACTGATTTGGCAAGCTCAGTATCAGATGGCTTCGGCCTGCGCTGACGCAAACCATAAGACACATTATCGGCCACATTCAAATGCGGGAACAACGCATAATGCTGAAACACCATATTGACCGGGCGTTGAAAGGCCGACACTCCGGTCATGTTCTGACCTTGAATAGACACTGAACCGGAAGTTGGCTGCTCAAACCCCGCCATCATCCGAAGGCTCGTCGTCTTACCACAACCTGAGGGGCCCAAGATCGACAGAAATTCTCCCGCTTTTACAGCAAGATTATTCTCAACCACAGCATGAACATTGCCGAAGCTTTTGGTCACATTTTCAAACGCAATAACAGGCTGCTCAGCCAATATTCCACCCCACCAGTTTCATGGCATGAATAATTATTGCATTGATATTGAGATTAAGAAACGCGCTTGGCAAGTACCAAATAAAAAGGCCGGTGGCGACATAGACCCCACCGGGGCCCCTGCGACTGGAAGCAGCTCGCCCCCGGCTGGAATCGTCCAGTCACAACAAAATCGAACTGGTCGTTAGTTGCGATCATAAATACTATACATAAAGACCACCTGCTGGGGAAGCACACCCTTCCGCCAAACACTGGAAGGGCCAAGGCTCTGGCGTATTTGAAATAGTGGAGGATCACATCGGTGACACCTACCGCGCGATCTACACAGTACGCTTCAAACACGTTGTTTATGTGCTGCATGCATTTCAGAAAAAATCCCCAAAGAGCATTAAAACGGCACAGCACGATGTTGATTTAGTCGAACAAAGATTGAAAGTCGCAAGGCAAGATTATGAGGCCCGTTATGACAAATAGAGATGACGAAATGAAAATCACCTGCGGCACTGGCAATGTGTTCGCAGATCTAGGCTACGCCGACGCTGACGAACGCCAAACCAAACTGCGTTTAGCGCATATGATTAATGGCGTGATCACGCGGCAAAAATTAACGCAAACCCGCGCTGCTGAAAAACTGGGCGTCAACCAACCAAAAATTTCGGCACTGGCGAATTATAAATTGGAAGGTTTTTCTGTCGAAAGGCTAATGGCATTT
>JAYTSN010000294.1:0-3558 GCA_043745625.1 Aestuariivirga sp.
GAAGTCAAAAACCGCAAGACTGGCGCACGCAACAATGTTCAACTGCAAGAGTTCATGTCGGAAGATCCAAAATCAATTTTCAAAAGATTTGTAACTGCATGACTTCCGGCCTGCCAGATACAAAACCCTTTGCCGGATTTGAATGGCAGATTGCTTTGCGTTATCTGCGCGCCAGAAGGCGCGAGGGATTCATCTCGGTCATTTCGCTGCTTTCATTTTTGGGTATCGCTTTAGGTGTAGCCACGTTGATTGTTGTGATGTCGATTTTTAACGGCTTTCATGAAGAACTTCTGAGCAAAATTTTAGGTTTTTCGGGCCATGCCGCAGTCTTCCGCACGGACCAAGAACCCATTGCAGATTATAAGTTGGTACAAGCTAGCCTCGAAAAAGTGCCCGGTGTAACGCGCGTCATTGCCTTGGTGGAAGGCCAGGCTATGATATCATCACTCAAGCAAGCCACAGGCTCCTTGGTGCGCGGCATCAGCGAAGATGATTTATTGAAGCTCAAAAATTTGAATAACAAAGATTTGCATACAGCAATTGAGACCCAGTATATTGCGGATGCAAAACCAAGTTTCAAAGGTTTTGATAAATCTGATGGCATCGCAATTGGCGAAGGTTTGGCGCGTCACCATCAATTGGCGCTTGGTTCTACTGTAACTTTGATTGCGCCGAACGGGCCAGACACTGTGATCGGAAACACACCCCGCATCAGGGATTACAAAGTGGTGGCAATTTATAAAATTGGTATGTCAGACTATGATGATAACGTGGTCTATATGCCAATTACTGAAGCAAAAGATTTTTTCTCCACAAATGATGGCGCGACCAGCCTTGAAATAATGGTTGATGATCCAGATTCAATCGGCGCAAAACAGCCAAGTTTGTTAAAAGCCATCAGCCCAGAAATGATGCTGCAAACATGGCAAACGCGAAACGTTGCATTCTTCAATGCGCTTGCAGTAGAACGCAACGTCGTCATCATGGTGGTGTTTCTCGTGGTGCTTGTGGCTGCGCTGAATATTGTTTCGGGCTTGTTTATGTTAGTGAAAGATAAGGGCAGCAATATCGCCATTCTGCGCACGATTGGAGCAACGAGTGGCTCAATTATGCGGGTGTTCTTTATAACCGGCGCAGCAATTGGAACGATTGGCACATTTGTAGGATTGATATTGGGGCTCCTGGTCTGCGCCAATGCCGATAACATCCGCAATGCGGTCCAGTGGCTTTCAGGTGTTGATCCATTCAATTCCGAGATTTATTATCTGGCGCAATTGCCAGCCAAGGTCGACGTACGTCAGACTGTCTATATTGTAATCGCCGCACTCATCATCTCGTTTCTGGCAACGTTATATCCATCATGGAAGGCCGCGAAGTTAGATCCTGTTGAGGCGCTGCGCTACGAATGAGTTTGCGCCCTGCATTGGAACTGCAAAACATCGCACGCGTTTTCGGCGAAGGTGAAACACGGCTGCAAATTTTCAAAGATTTATCCCTTACCATCGTGCCAGGCGAAATCGTTGGTCTGGTTGGTCAATCCGGCGCTGGTAAATCATCTCTGCTCCATATTGCTGGCCTGCTGGAAAAACCAAGTGCAGGGCAGGTGGTTATTGCCGGACAACAGTGTAACCACCTCGACGATGAAGCACGCACCCGTATCAGGCGCATCGGTGTTGGTTTTGTTTATCAATTCCATCATTTGTTACCAGAATTTTCAGCACTCGAAAATGTAGTGATCCCGCAATTGATCGCGGCAACGCCAAAAGCTGACGCTGAAAAACGAGCAAAAGATTTACTGGGGCGCTTGGGTCTCAGCCACCGCATCAGCCATCGGCCGTCTGAGCTTTCGGGCGGCGAAAAGCAACGCGTCGCCATCGCCCGCGCTCTTGCCAATCGTCCATTGTTATTGTTGGCCGATGAACCGACGGGCAATCTCGATCCGCCAACAGCCGAAATGGTGCATCACGAATTCACGAGGCTCATTCAAGAAGAAGGTTTGGGTGCACTGATAGCGACTCACAATATTGATTTTGCCCAACGTATGTCCAGAGTGATGAGACTTGAGAATGGCACTTTGGTTGAAGGCTAAAATAAGTTTCATTTGCAGCTTAGCGCTTGTCACTGCTGGCGCACATGCCGCCATACAAAACCGGGCAGAATTTGCGGCTAAAATCTGCATCGCAGCTGAACAAGAAGCAAAAGCCAACAACATAGATCCAGCATTCTTTGCGCGTCTGCTTTGGCGTGAGAGCCTTTTTGATCCCAATGTAATAAGCAACAAGGGCGCCCAAGGCATTGCCCAGTTTATGCCAGAAACGGCAGAACGCGTGGGGCTAGATGACCCTTTCGAACCTATGAGTGCGGTTAAAGCATCGGCTGCTTTTCTAAGTGATCTGCGCCGTCAGTTTGGAAATCTTGGTCTTGCTGCTGCGGCCTATAATGCAGGCGAACAGCGGGTTCTGAATTGGCAGAATGGTAAAGGAAATATGCCACTTGAGACCCAAAACTACGTTGCATTCATCACTGGCAAAGACGTTGCAGAATGGAAAGTATCAACCGCCAGTTTCCCCATTCCGGCCATCGGTAAAGGCGGCGTATTCTTAGAGGAATGCCAATCACTGGCTTTGCGTAAAATCAAATTGAGCGAGCCTGGAATTGCATCGGCACCTCGAAAGCCATGGGGTGCGCTGATCGCCGCAAATTTCAATGAACGTACCGCGCTCAGCATGTATCAGAGAATTAAACTGCGTTTTCCAAAATTGATTGCCGAACGCCAACCCATGGTAACGCGTAAGAAAAACTTGTCGCGCGGAACCCATCAAATGGTTTTCATCATACTTGGTGAAGCGACAGCACAAGACGCACAAGCCACCTGCCAATCTCTCAATGCTGTTGGCGCGCCTTGCGTGGTTCGTAAAAACTAACCCTCGGGCGCTGACGGAGAGTTATTTCCCCGCAGTTTTCATTTTGCCCGAACAATCCAACCAGAATTTTGGCCACGTCACGCCTGCCGGAACTTTGTTAGCAATCTTTATGACTTTCCATTGATTGCCACATTCAGCAATCCGGGCTTGTTGCATGCCTTTTTTATCCATCGGTTTTTCTGCAACTTTTGGGGCGGGCTCGGCCGCTTTCTTTGAAGGCTTTTTCATCGCAGTCGCCTTTGTATCGGGTGCTGCTGCCGGAGCCTCAGGCTTGGCCATCGTCGTTGCCTTTTCTACATCAGCGGGGGAGGCTACTTTCTTCATCTTGGTCTTTTTCACGGCAGGCTTTGCGTCCACCATCGTTTTATTTGCAGCTTTGGGCGCTATCGTAGCATCAGTTTCAGGCTGAACAGACGCATTAACATCCTCAGGCTTTGCCGCTTCAACTGGAGCCGCCATCATTTTTTTCTTGAGCTTTTTTACCTTTGGCTTTGCGTCCGTCATTGTCATTGTTTTGGGCTTCACATCGGGTGTGGCCGCCACGGGCTCCGCTGGCTTTTCAGCAGCCGCAGCTTCAACTGGCTTGGCTGCTTCTTGTTTTTTATCCTTCATCATTAGCTTTTTCTTGGCTGAA
>JAYTSN010000295.1:0-25531 GCA_043745625.1 Aestuariivirga sp.
TTCACCCATGGTTCAGACGGCAACGACTGGGTTGAAGGCAACTCAGGCGGCGACATTCTCTACGGCGATAACGGCGACGACCTTGTGGTTGGCGGCGCAGACCAAGATCAGCTCTTCGGCGGCTTGGGCGACGATATTCTTCGCCCCGGTGATCCAACCGGCGCTCTCACTATCGGCACAGACGAAGTGCTCGGCAATGACGGCACCGATGTGAATGACACTGGCTTCGACATCATCGACTTCAGCGACACTACGCTGCGCATCAACGGTGTCACCTTCGACCTCGGCAACCAGACCAACCCAAGCGTTACCGTGAATGGCACGCCAACGCAGGTTCAATCATTCCAGATGGATGCCGTCATCGGCTCGGTTGGCAATGATACGCTGACAGGTGATGACGCAACATCTGCTGGCGCAGGTGCTGATGCCAGCATCGCTGGCAACAACTGGCTGATTGGCGGTTCGGGCAGCGATTTGCTGACTGGTTCTGGCGGCAATGACATCATCATTGGTGGATCGATCCACCTTGATCAATTGATCGGCAAATATGAATCGGCAGCTGGCGTGCTTTCAACCTATAACCACAACAACAATAATGATGGCTTGACGACAGCAGATATTCTGCAGGATGCGCGTTACCAAGGCGCTTCACATCGTGTTGGTTATCTGGATCAACTTGCAACATCAGGCGTAAATTCCGGCTTCATCGACGCTGCGAATGCTCTTGGTGGAGTTCAATTTGACAAGCACTTCACCGAAATGCTCCGCTCCGACCAGTTCAAGAACCTTGTTCTGGGTGATGGCGGTTCGAGTGCAGGTGACACTGCGATGTTCACTGATGATTTTGCCAACTATACAATTGATGTTGTAACAGCTGCTAACGGCCTCATCGGCTTGAAGATTGCTGGCAACACTGGAACCGCTGCCGCTGCTGATGGCACTGATCTGGTTTATGGCGTTGACAATCTCAACTTCAATGGCGTGGTCTATAAATCTGCTGCTCTTATCAATCCTGGTTCATCAACCATCCTGAATAGGCCAAGCACTGGTGGAATTGATATCTCTTCATCATTGTTCACGCTGACTGGCACCAACTCGGTGACCGTGAATGCCGTGAGCACCTTGGCAGATCCTGATCTGCCGGCTGGTGTGAACCCAACTTACGTCTGGACACGTGACAGCGGCAACGCAGCGTTTACAGGTAGTACAACCGCCTCAATGGTTGTAACTGGTGGAACACAAACAAGCTACTTCCATCTGACGGGCAGCTATACTGATCCGTTTGGAACATATTCGTTCACAGCGCCAGAAACACTGGTTGTCGGAAACGACCAAGATCAGAATGGCGATGCTTCCATCCTCGGCACTGCAGGCAACGATATCATTTTTGGTCTCGGTGGCAATGACACAATGCGCGGCGGTGCTGGCAATGATGTTTACATCGTCAACAGTGCAGCTGATGTTGTTGATGAGCGGGTGATCAATGTGGACAATGGTTTCCAGTCTGCGGACCCTGGTTCAGACGCAGGCGGCACCGATACTGTAAAGACTTCTGTAACTTACACGTTGGCAGCCTCGACAGTCCGCGGTTCAATCGAAAACCTTGTGTTGACCGGAGCGGACAATATTAATGGTACTGGTAACAATCTCGATAACGTAATTACAGGCAACGTCGGTAACAACAACCTAAACGGCGCCGACGGTAACGACACCATCAACGCTGGCGGCGGTGATGACAACATCACTTACGAAGTTTCAGGAACGGTCAATGCTTCAGGCTTTGATCTGATTGACGGCGGTGCCAATACCACACCTGCAGGGGATCGTTTTATCCTCAATGGTTTGGCTGGAGTTGCTGAAACATTCAGCATCTATTCCAATACAGATGATTGGGATGGAGCGGGCGCTGGTACGGGCAGCAGTGCTTTGCATGCTGGCTTCTCTTCAACTTCTGCAATTGTTGTTGCCCGCGATGGCGTCATGATTGCCGGACTGACGAATGTTGAAGAAATCACCATCAACGGCTCAGCCATAACATTGCTTGCAATCCCAGCCACTGCTGGTGGTGACACAATCCAAGTTGTTGGTAACTTCAACTTAACTGGACTGAACTTCAACACCATTACTGTTAATGGTGGTGCAGGAAATGATACGGTTGATATTACCGGGCTTACCTCCGACCATCGTATCGTGTTCAACACTGGTACCGGCACTGACACTGTTCTTGGCACAGTACGCGCTCAAGACGTGGTGAATATGGGAGCAACTGTTGCTGTAGATGCCACGACCTCAAGCGCAAACGGTGATACCAGCAATCAAGGTCATACGACTGACGTTGAAGATGATGCTGATGAAAGCGGTCATACGCCTCCACCAGCACCAGTTGTCGATCAAACTTTGATCGGTGACGAAACAGCCAATCTGCTCTCAGGTGCAGGTGGTGATGATGTGGCGCTTGGCAAAGGTGGTGATGACTTGATCTCCACTGGCGACGGCGCAGACTTCATCAATGCTGGTGCGGGTGCTGATACTGTTGTGGCAGGTGCAGGCGACGACATGGTTTATGGCCAAGATGGCGCAGACACCATGTTCGGCGGTGCAGGCAGAGACATGATCGACGGCGGAAACGGCGACGACTCAGTCTTTGGTGGTTCCGAAGATGATATGTTCGTGGCCCACGCCAACGACGGTTCTGATAGCTACCACGGCGATACCGGCTCAGACACGCTGGACATGTCAGCTGTCTTGACCAACATCGAAGTGAACTTGGGAACTGGCCTTGCTGGTTGGGCAAAAACTGGAACAGTGACCGATCAACTCTATTCGATCGAAAACGTGGTGACAGGATCAGGAAACGACACCATTACAGCTTCGGGCGCTCACAACGTGATCGATACTGGCGCTGGCCATGACAAGGTTGTGTTCCATGCTGCATCAGATGCAAATGGCGACACCATCCTCAACTTTGAAGCTGGCGACAAGATCGACGTCTCTGGCTTCATGTCTGGCACAATAAATCTGGTTAACGGCCCGACGGCCGCCGCAGGCCAGATTGCAATAAGCTTCGAAAACATCGCTGGTGAAAACTTCACAGTTCTTCACGGCCACGACGTTAACGACAATGAGTTCCAAATCGACATTAAGGGCCATCACGCTCTTACTGGCACAGACTTTGCTGCTTAAACAATAAATGCTGACGGAGCAGGGCATTAAAACCTGCTCCGTCAGTACCTCGGTTCAAATCAGGACAAAGATTCAGAATGAACAACGGAATTAAACGAGGGGGACAAAATGGATAGGCAGAGTAAAACGAAATGAAAAAAGACAATAGCTTGGCCAGACGTGCGGCCGCCTCGAAACTAACAGGCGGATTGCGCAGCATTTTCATATTTCTATTCTCGGTTTCCGGCATCATTAACGTGCTGGCATTAACCGGATCATTTTACATGATGCAGGTTTATGACCGCGCTATACCCTCACAAAATGTCCCCACACTTTTAGCCCTATCGGCTTTAGCAATAGGCCTTTATGTTTTCCAAGGCGTGTTTGAAACTGTACGCAGCCAAATTTTGGTGCGTGTCGGTGCCGGTGTTGACCGCAAACTGGCCCCGCTTGCACACAAAGTTGCAATTGACATGCCCCGCTTTGGCTTTTCCACATCAGAAGCCCTCGAGCGCGGCCGCGACGTTGATACTGTGCGTGGCTTTTTGGGTAGCCAAGGCCCCATTGCCCTGTTTGATCTTCCGTGGCTGCCGCTCTATTTAATTTTCGTTTACGCACTCCACCCATTGCTCGGCGCATTGGTCATCGGCGGCGCATTTGTTCTGACGATGTTGGCCATCGCCAATGAATTGATGACGCGCAAACTGGCAGGCGTTACCCACCAGGCAACGATTGCCCGTAACATCATAGCAGACTCGAATGCACGTAATTCAGAAGTGCTGCGCGCCATGGGTTTCAGCGGCCGTGCGGTGGCAAGGTTTGTTGAAGCCAACAAAGAACACCTCGCCCTCCAAACTAAAACTAATGACATCTCAGGAACCATGAGCGCTATTTCGCGCATTCTGCGCATGGTTCTGCAATCAGCCACCTTAGGCCTTGGTGCTTATCTCACCATTAACGGCCAAATGTCCGGTGGTTCGATCATTGCTTGTTCGATTGCAGCAACGCGTGCCTTGGCACCGGTAGATATGGCCATTGGCAATTGGAAAAATGTTGTCAGTGCACGGGGTGCATGGTCACGCATCATTGATACAATGGTGGCACTTTCCGACGAGCAAAAACCACTTGACCTGCCCATTGCAACAAAAACCTTAAAGGTCGAAAAACTCACCGTCGCTGCCCCATCAAATGGTCGCATCCTCATCAGCGAAGTTACATTCGAGTTGAAAGCTGGCCAAGCTTTGGGTGTCATCGGCGCATCTGGCGGCGGCAAAACCAGCCTCATTCGCGCAGTAACTGGAATCTGGGCCAGCTTGCGCGGATCGGTGCGCCTTGACGAAGCCGATCTAACGCAATGGTCGGAAGAATCATTGAGCAAAATGATTGGCTATCTGCCCCAGGATGTTGCGTTGCTCGATGGTACGATCAGCGAAAATATTGCGCGTCTTGATCCCAAAGCTGATCCAGATGCAATCGTGGCTGCTGCACGCGCTGCCGGCGTTCATGAAATGATCGTTCGCATGTCTGATGGTTATCAAACCCAAGTTGGCGCACAAGGTGAAACCCTTTCAGCTGGCCAACGCCAACGTATTGGTTTGGCGCGCGCCCTGTATGGTTCACCATTTCTCGTGGTTATGGATGAGCCCAACTCAAATCTTGACGGCGAAGGCGAGCAAGCGCTCACAACAGCCATCGCCGGCATCAAAGAACGTGGCGGCATCGCCATTGTCGTGGCCCATCGTCCAAGTGCACTTGCAGCGGTAGATCTTGTTGCTGTGGTTCAGCAAGGCAAGATGATTGCCTTTGGTGGCAAGGACGAAGTGCTGGGTCAAAATAAAGCAGCAGGCACAGCAAAACCCGTTGCAGCCAACGCACCTCAATTCCCCGCGGTATCAGTGCCGCGATTGGTTCCTCAACTCGTAGCAGGGCAGGTATAGATCATGAACATCATCAACGTCCAAGGTACACGTTCCGAAGAATCGAAAGCCGCCCCTCAGGGCCGCGAGCGTTTTGAACACAAAGAAGAAAAGAACTCTTCGAATACTCCGTTTTACGCGGGCGCGGCAATCAGTGCGTTAATACTTTACTTGAAAGAATCTTTGGCCGACCCGACAGGACATGGCCCAAGAGAAGAGCAACCATACCACCCCTCAAATGATGCTGCCCAAAGAGGCACTGGTGAAATTACGGATTCAATCACCATGCCGAATGGCTTTACGCAACAAATTCCTGACTACACTGATAATTTGCACGGCCTAGCGAGCGCGTTCAAACATAAGCCTTATCTCTCATCAACAATGTTCCCGTCTGCTGAGCCCGCATGGAATCCAAACAGTAGATATCATCCCGATTCCATGGATATTCAGTTCAAGGGAAATTCATATACCCGAAATGACGATAGCCTGGTTCCTCGGAATTTCGCTGCCGTTTCCACGAACGATAATCGGATCGGCAATGTAAAAACCACCGCCTCACCAGGTACTATTGGCGGTAGCAGCGGCCCGGGAATTACTCCAGATAAACCAGTAATACCTGGTAAAAAACCCGACACGCCCGACAAACCAATTACAACGCCGGTCAAAAAAAATAATGCTCCCGTCGTTACGGGTAAAGTGAGTTTGCGCGATCAACTTGCCTGCACAAATGTTGCCATTGTGATTGCTGAACTTCTGCGCAATGCAACTGATGCCAATGGCGATGTGCTTTCGGTAAAGAACGTTAAGGTTAACGGCATCCTGCTTCAGCAGGTGGATGGTGCTTATATGTATCACGGTGAAAACGTAGGCCCAGTAACGATCAACTATATCGTAACTGATGGATCGCTTTCAGTGGCGGCCACTGCCGAAATCGTGTTTAATGAAAGGCCGCCTATCACAGATACAAATGGCGACCATATTTTGCTGGGCACAGCCTGTGATGATCAAATACTTGGCGGCGATGGCAATGACCGTATCGACGGCAACGAAGGCGACGATAATATTAATGGCGGTGGCGGTGATGACCTCATCGTAGGCGGCGACGGCGACGATGTGATTTACGGCGGAGCTGGTAACGACGTATTATGGGGCGGCATTGGCAATGATGTGCTCTCAGGCGGCAACGGCAATGACCGTATTTTTGGCGGCTTGGGCAACGACATCCTGCGCGGTGGCTCAGGCAACGATAAGCTTTATGGCGATGAAGGAAACGATGTGTTGATCGGTGGATCGGGCCGCGATTTTATCTATGATGGATCGGGCAAAGATCACGTCAACGGCGAATCCGGCAATGACACAATATTTGCCGCAGCTGATTCAGAAGATGATATGTTTGATGGCGGCGAAGGCGTCAACATGCTCAGTTATGCAACCGCCAAGAAAAGTATCGTCTTGGATTTGGTGGGCGGCACTATAATCGGCGATGACATCGGCCATGATAAATTTGCCAACGTTCAAATATTTCAAACTGGTTCGGGCGATGACACCGTTTTGGCCGCTATGAAAGTTCAAGTGTCGCCGCCGCCAGCAGCGCGCACTGAAACTGAAAGCCAATCAACACTAACCGCTGATACGACTACTCCACAGTCAAGTCAGACTCAAAACCACACAGAAATGACGCATCATCATAGCCATGATATTCCAGTAGCAGTCGTTAATGAAGGCAACACTTATCTTGGCGGTGGCGGCACTGACACACTGGATTATGGCCAAGCCCATCAATCAATTGTCATCGATATCCCACACGGCATTGCCCACAGTGAAGGTATGGAAACCGATCACTTCTCATCAATTGAAAATTTCATAACAGGCCTGGGCGACGATACATTCATAGCCGCTGGAACCACCTCGCAAATCCATATGACAATGACCGACGCGCCCGATCTTCCAGAAGATCCTGAATACGGCCCGCCATCAACAACTGATGATAATTCAACAAATGCCATTGACCTTTCAGATCAAAGTCACGACGCACTCTCAGGTGCAGCGGCCAACCAACACTTCTCCGGAGGTGCAGGCACCGACACGCTTGATTACAGTGATGCGCAATACGCTATCACCATCAACCTCGACACAGGCATAGCATCGGGCCAAGAAGTGGGTACGGACACGTTTGACGGGATTGAAAACTTTGTCGGCGGTTCTGCCAATGACACTTTCGTTGTCGGTTCTGGCAAACATGCTTTAGACGGACAGGGCGGATCTGATGTATTCGAGTTTTTGAGACCCAATTCAAACAGTGGTTCATCAAGTTCCACCCACATCTTCGGCTTTGAAGTGGGCGACAGGCTGCGCATGTCTGCTTACGATCTGTTTGATCTCGAAAAACACGATGATAGCGATCCGTTCCACAACGGCTATACCGATAAACAGGCCCCTGTGGTTCCAAACACCAATCCAGATTTGGCAATTGCTTTTCACATTTCCTTTGCTGCCGTCGACGGGCACCTGAGGACATATGTCGAAGCTGACCTCGACAATAACGGCAGTTATGAAACGTCGATTGAACTTGACGGTAACCACAATTTAACAATTGCAAACATGCACGGCGTCTAAACTTTATTTGAATCTTTAACCCAACAGTTTTGGCACGCAATTTGCGTGCAGATACTCATAGCGTAAATTATCATTGAACAATGAGGTGTCGACATGGCCCGTGGCACGAAAAATGCGAACCAATCTGTGCAACCCAATTTGGATATCGCAAATCAAAAAAACTTAGGCATCAGGTCGCGTGTGGGCGTGGGCTCTTTGGCTGCTTTGGTGCTCGTCGGGGGCTTTGGCGGCTGGGCCGCAACAGCTGAACTTTCTGGCGCAGTCGTTGGCCAAGGCCAAGTTATGGTCGATAAAGACCTTCGCGCAATTCAACATCTTGACGGTGGCATCATTCGCACGATTGCAGTCAAGAAGGGCGATGCGGTGCAGGAAGGCCAAGTGCTCTTCACACTCGACGCAACCCAAATGACGGCAGAAAGTGAAATTATGCGCGGTCAAATGCTGGATCTTTTGGCCAAGCGCCAAAGATTAGTAGCTGAACGCGATGGGGCCTCTGAAATGAGCGCTGGCGAACCGCTTGCGGGCATTGACCTCGTCAATTCGCAGGTCTTCACTGGCGAAAACCGCCTCTTCAAAGGAAATTTAAAAAACCGCACAAGTGAAATCGCCCAACTTAATCAGAGCCTTTTGCAATCTCATGAAGAATTGAAAGGCCTAACCGGGCAACTCAAATCCAATTCAAAAGAACTTGAATTAGTGCAGACAGAATTCGACAAAGTGCAAGGTTTGCAGAAAAAGGGATTGATCGACGGAACGCGGGTTTACTCAAGTTCACGAGATCTCAATCGCCTCAAAGGCGAGCACGACCAAATTGGCAGCAATATCGCAAAATCAAAAGCTCAAGCCAGCGAAATTGAATTGCGCATTTCAGCCGTCGAAGACCAAGCGCGCACCGAAGCACAAAAACAACTCTCCGAAATTGTACCTAAAATTGCCGAGCTTATTGAACGGCGCTCGGCCAATGCCAATCGTCTAACCCGCATGGATATTCGCAGCCCGATTACAGGCATCGTCAATGAAGTCTTGGTGAATACCATTGGCGGTGTCATCACGCCTGCCCAAAAGCTGGTCACCATTGTTCCCGATAATGTTAAGTTACAAGTCGAAGTTAAAGTTCAACCCAACGATATCGACCAGATTTTCGTGGGCCAAAAAGCCAAACTTAAATTCACCGCTTTCAGTTCAAGGAAAACGCCCGAAATTTTTGGCCACGTGGCCTTTGTTTCCCCAGCCACCAGCACCGATCAAGGCACAGGCCGCGTGTACTACGTAACGCAAGTTGAAGTAACACCAGACGAGCTTGCAAAGCTCGGCGAAAAGAAACTTGTGCCCGGCATGTTAGTTGAAACATTTATCCAAACTGAAACCCGCACAGCACTTTCATATCTGGTCAAACCATTTCAAGACCAAATTGAACGCGCCTTCCGGGAAAGATAAATTTAGCTTTTAACGATGGCCTGATAAGCGGCAATCAAATCTTGCGCATTCTCAACGTTATACGCGCGCTCGCCTGTTTCGATTTCAAATGCAATTTCAACAATGCGCTGATTCATTGGCGCTGATTTTCCGTGCGCCTTCATCATATCAACCACCCAACCATTTACATCCTGCACTTCAGCGCGCCGGCCCTTGCGCCAATCCTGAAGTGATGTCACCAGCGTATCTGGCTTTGAAAAAATCGTCAGCACTTCTTCAAAAATCGTGTCAACATAACGCTCAGGATGATTTGTCGTCACAGGCGGCATGCCGATAATTGGAATGATCTTGGCTCCGTCTTCAAGTGCCGCTTGCATGGCTTCATAGCCAGCCAGGCGCATAACTTCCAACATGCCGGGAAAACGCGCGGCGTCATTCAGTGGCAGATTGACGATGGCAGAGGGAATGAGTTCAGCGGCATTGACCACAAGCTTCATCCATTTCGCAGAACGAATATCATCCATCACTTCCACGCGGCCTGAATGGCGCAAAATCTCCGCCACGCCTTCCACGCGGTGTTGCATCGCAGGATCAAGCGCACCAAGCGCGAACCAAGATTCGTCTGTGTCATTCTGACGGTTTGTCTCACCCGGTATCCACATATTAGACGCGATTTCAATAACAGCACCGATGGTGCGCTCACGGCCCACAATTGTGGCAATGTCTTCATGCGTCATGCCGTTTTGCAGGCCGACGATAAAACCATCTTTCGCCAAAATCGGCTTGATCAACTCCGTGGCCCATTTTGTGTCGTAAGCTTTGACAACAAGAAACACGATGTCGAAGGGCTGTTTGATTTCTGCAACTTCGCAGAGATGCAGCGCATTCACCTTCACATTGAATTTTCGCTTCGGCAGATTGACGGTAATGCCCTTCTCCCGAATGGCCTCGATATGCGCCGGCCATTGATCGATAAATGTCACGTCAACACCAGCGGCTGCAAAGTCAGCAGCAATCGACGCACCCTGTGCGCCGGTGCCTAGAAATGCGACGCGCGGGCCACCATTTTTATTCGAACTCATGTGTGTTCACTCCTCTGTTGAGTTTCTACGATATGTTTAGCAATTGCCAAAGATGCGGTGAGTCCTGGCGACTCAATTCCAAAAAGATTCACCAGCCCATGAATGCTGTGTTCGTTTTCATGTTGAATTTTAAAATCGGCAAAACTCGATTGTGGGCCATGAATTTTTGGACGTATGCCACAATAGCTTGGCGCCAGCGTGCGGTCGCGAACACCCGGCCAATAAGATGCAACAGCTGCCGAAAATTTTTGCGGCAAATCAGGTGACAGCGCATAATCCAATTCAGCAACCCACTTAATGTCTGGGCCAAATTTTACGTTACCCGAAAGATCAAGCGTCGCATGTATACCCAACGCGCCCGAAACTGGAACGGGATAGACCAAATGCTGAAATGGCGATTTTCCAGATACGCTGCAATAGCTACCCTTCGCTAAAAATCGTTGCGGAAGTTTTTCCGCCTCGAAGCCATTAATTGACACCGCAATTTCATGCGCGCCGTGGCCTGCACAATTGATGATGTGCTTCGCGGTAATGTGTGTGGCTTCACCATGTGCATCGGTTGCCGCTACAACAAAAAAATCATCCCGCTTTTCGGCACCAGAAAACCGCGTATTGAACGCAAAATCTACTCCCAGCGCCTCTGCTTCACCCTGTAGCGCCAGCATAAATGCTGCCGCATCCACAATGCCCGTGGATGGCGAAAAAAGCGCCTGGGTGCAGTTGAGTTCGGGCTCAAGTTGGGCGACTTCAGTTTTTGACAGCCGCTGCATATCAAGCACACCATTTTCGCGCGCAAGTTCTGCAATGGAGTCTAGTTTCGCATCCTCTTCCACCGATGTCGCAACAATCAATTTCCCCAAGGGCTTTGCAACAACGCCGTGGGCTGCGCAATATTCATAGAGAAGTTCACGTCCTTCAACACATAGCTGAGCTTTCAAACTGCCCTTCGGATAATAAATGCCAGCATGAATAACTTCAGAATTGCGTGACGATGTTTCAGTGCCAATGCTTGCGGCTTTCTCGAGCACCAGAACTTTGCTTCCTGCCATTGCAAAATGTCGCGCCACCGCAAGCCCGATAACGCCAGCACCCACAACAACAATATCAAAATCAGGAGTCATCAACTGGCCTTGGTGCTATTCGCCTTTTCGGCTTCTTGAACCAACACAAAGAAGTCCTTCTCGCCAAGCCCACGTTTTGATGCGGCGCTATACATGCTGTGAACCAGTTCACCAACAGGCATCGAAACATTGCCTTGGTTGCCAGCGTCCAAAAATAAACCTAGGTCTTTCATCAACATGTTCAATGTTGCAGCCGGACTGTAATTGCCACTGACGATCATATCTTTCTTGTATGCAATGAGAGGTGAAGCAACAGCACTCTGCCCAATAACCTCCAACATCGCTTCATTTGAAAGACCGCCTTTAAGGCCCAGGGCCAAGGCTTCACCCAGCAATGCAGAAGTGGCGGCAACCATACTATTAATGCCGAGTTTCAAATATCGGGCTTCTTCATGTTCGCCTAGATGAAATGCTTTCTTGGTGAAAGCTCCAAAGATACCAGTCGCCGCATCAAACGCAGACTTATGCCCCGACACCAGAGCCGTCAGCGTACCAGCCTCTGCCATGCCCGTAGAACCAGAAACCGGCGAACGCAAATAGCGCACCGACTTTGGTAAATATGCTGCAATCTTCTCAGAGATCGCAGGCGAAACTGTACTCATATCAATGCAGATTGCTTGATCTGAAAGCGCAGCATTAAAATCTGCATTCATCATCACTGCAGCAAGTGCCTGATCGTCCGACACGCAAGTAAAAATAACATCGGCACCGCGAACCAATTCGGCCAATGAACTGGAAACATTAAAGCCCAAATTAAGCATGGTCTTTTTCTGTTCTGGCCTGCGCACCAAAACGCTTAGCTCATGTCCAGCAGCTTTGAGACGTTTGCAAACGGGAAGCCCCATTTTGCCTGCGCCAATAAATGCGATTTTGAGATTAGACATCATGATGCAGCCTTCTGTTGTTGCTCTGCGGCAAGGCGCGCCAGCCTGCCTCGTTCACGCGCCTTAAATGTGCGTTCGCTCATCCTGTCGAGTAGTTCAACAATCTCTTTCAATTTATCGCGCACAATGCCTTGTGTAATGAACACCACGCGCGTGCGCTGGTCATCATCTGGCCAGGCATCAAGCCATGTCATGGTGTGCAATAAATGTTGTGCACCTTGGATTACCGCTGGCTTACCCGGCTCTTCAACAACATTCACAAGGCCTTTAACGCGCAGCAGGCTTGGTCCCAAATTTTGCGAAATGCCGTCGAGCAAAAATTGCAACTCATCACGCGCCAGCGGGTTTTCGCGCAGCAAAACAAAACTCTCAACGCCCTTGGCGTAAAGATGAAAGCGCGGATCACCTGCACTTAAATCTTGGCTCTGATGCGCAATGAGGTTGAGCCAAGGCAATGGATTGGCATTTGGGTCTGCAGGGTCAAAGCCTTCCGATTTAAGAAGCTTCGCAATCACTGCTGTATCCCAATCAATCGCTGCAATATGTGCAGCAGGATTGAGACGTGTGATTTCATCGACCAACACAGTCTGCGCCGCAGTTTGATCGCCTTCTACCAAATCCAACTTGGTCATCAAAATCTGATCAGCCAGCGCCACTTGGCGCAGCGCTTCATCATGCTGTTCAGTCGTCTTCTGCCAATTCACGGCGTCAACCAACGTGATCACACTGGTCACCCGGAACAAGCCGTCTAACGTGGGTTCAGATAAAAAAGCCTGAAGCACTGGAGCGGGCTCCGCCAAGCCTGATGTCTCCACCACAACATTATCAAAATGAGGAATCCGGCCCGCCTCGCGGTCATAATATAAATTATTCAGTGTGCTGACGAGATCACTGCGCACCGTGCAGCACAAGCATCCATTCTCCAAAACAATAACCGAGTCATTGCTGCTCGCAAATAATGAATGGTCCAGACCCACTTCGCCAAACTCATTGACCACCACAACCGTCTTGGAAAGCTCAGGCGCACGAAGAGCTTTGTTGATAAATGTGGTTTTGCCACTTCCCAAAAATCCTGTCACCAGAGTAATGGGAATTCGCACATTATGTTTTGCTGCAGCGGTCATGGCCGCTTCCTATCAGAACACTTCGCAGCCGGGCAAGCCGCACGATATCAGGCGGTCTGAAGGGAAGTTGGTGATGATTTCGCATCCGTCTTTGGTAACCACAACTTCTTCCTCGATGCGTGCAGCACCAGAACCATCCTCCGCGCCCTTCCATGTCTCAAGCGCAAACACCATGCCCTCTTTCAATGGCGTATTTTGCCCGCGGAAACGCTTGGAGAATATCGGCCGCTCCCACAGTGACAAGCCCACCCCGTGGCCATATTGCAGCAGGAATGCTTCTTCTTCATCTTTGTAACCAAACTCATGTGCGTCCGGCCAAACGGCTGCCACTTCATCTGGCGTAACGCCCGGTTTAATCATATCAATCGATGCACTGATCCATTTTGATGCGGTTTCATAAGCATCCACTTGGTGCTTGTTCGGCTCACCGCAAATGAAAGTGCGGTAGTAACATGTCCGGTAGCCATTGAAGCTATGCATGATATCCAAGAAGATCATATCGCCAGGTTGGATCATCCGGTCCGAGAATGTGTGCGAATGCGGACGACCACGACGGCCTGAAACCGAGTTCACGCATTCAACGCGTTCTGAACCCATCCGGAACAGGCGGTCGTTAGCAATCGCAACCAGTTCATTTTCCTTTGTGCCGGGGCGAATGGCACGGGCGATATCAACATAGGTCGCATCCACCATCGATGCAGCCATTTTCAGAAGCTCAATCTCATCGTCAGTTTTAATTTCACGCGCATCCAGCAAAGCTTGCTGGCCATCAACAACCTCAATGCCTTCGGATTCGAGCGCACGCAGCATGGAAAGCTCCATAAGGTCCACACCCAATGGCTGATTAGCAATGCCGTAATGAACCAACGCCTTTTTAATTTGCTTGGCAAAATCATGCTGCACGTTCAGGCCGGGCGGAATGGCACCTTGCATGGTAGTGATGGGGGCTGCCACATTGTCTTTAATCCAAGGCGATGAAATGCGTTTGGCTGGAGGGGCGGGGTCCCACAAAAACGGCGAGCCTTCAGCCGGACATAAAGCATAACGGAAAAATTTATCGCGCGCCCACTCGCCAATATGCGTTGAAGTCACATACCGGATATTATCGAAGTTAAAACACAACACGCCGCCCAAACCCGCAAAGCGAATGGCCTCTTGCGCGCGCTTCAAGCGCTCTTTGGAGAGGCGCGAATAATCAATGCCTTGTTCCCAATCCTTGGCTTGTGCGCCAAAAGATGCGGTGGAATAGGGGCTATTATATTTCATGTGTTATCTCCAAGCTCTCCGGCCCATTTTTTATGTTCAAGTGTATCTTTCAGTTTCGATAAAAACGCTGCGGCATAAGCCCCGTCAAAAGCGCGGTGATCAAAGCTCTGCCCAATCGTGCCGATCAAACGCGGCACAATGGCATCGCCGAATTCAGTGGTGATGACAGCGGGCTTCTTGCGGATCGCATCGCTCGATAAAATTGCCACCTGTGGTGCATTGATGATGGGTGTTGTAAAGCTTGTTCCAAACGCGCCATTATTGGTGATGGAATAAGTACCACCGCCAAGATCAGCAGGCGTAAGCTTGCCGTTGCGCGCCTTTTCAATTTGCCGGCCCATGGCTTTGGCCAAACCCTGCAACGTAAAATCTTGAACCGCATGCACAACGGGAACAACCAGGCCACTATGATTAAGATCAACAGCGATACCCAGATTGATATCGCTTGAAAGGATCAACGATTTGCCGTCAAAACGCGCATTGATGTGCGGAAAGGCTTGCAGCGCAATGCAACACGCGCGCGCAATGAAAGGCAAAAAACTAAGCCCATATCCAGACTCGACCTTGAACCGCTCTTTATGACGCGCGCGCACCACTTCGATTTCGGTAAAATCAATATCGATGGCCTGAAACACGTGTGGAATGTTGCGCCAGTTTTCGGCCAGTCTTTGCCCGGTGCGCATGCGAATAGTATTGAGCGTAACCACTTGGCTACCGCTCGAAACAGCAGGAGTTGGGGCAATTGAAGAAGGCGTGAAGGCAATAACATCCTTCTCTTCAATTTTTTTTAAACCCTTGGCCGCTGCATGTTGCGCCACAGCGTCCCTATCAAGCCCACGCTCAGCAATCCAGCGCCGCGCCAATGGTGTCATCCGAATATCACCGGGGCCTTTGGCCGGGCCATAATGTGTCATTGGCGTCGCCACTTCTTCAAAGGCCGAACGCAATGGTGCAGGTGCTTTGGCCGCTTCCGTCTTTGCAAGTGCGGGCGCTGGCGCCGCAGCATCGCCACCAATCACCGCAACAACAGCGCCGATCTTCGCCGTCACACCATCGCCCACGCGAACCTCGGTCAATTTTCCGGCCGTGGTCGCTTCAATTTCAACAGTAACTTTATCGGTCTCAACTTCAAAAAGCTTGTCTCCAATTTTGATGTCGTCGCCAATTTTCTTAAACCAAACGAGGATTTTGCCCTCTGCAACCGTCTCGCCCAACTGCGGCATGATGATGGTAGAGCTCATTACCGAGGCCCATTCAACGTGCGAACAATGCGTTCAACAATACGAGGCGCATTAGGCAACGCCAAATCTTCCAAATGATCCGCCGCAGGAAGTGGAATATGCGGCGTGGTAATACGCACAATGGGCCCATCCAAATCCCAGAAAGCTTCATCAGCAACGATGGAAGCAATCTCTGCACCCCAACCTAACAGGCGTGGATTTTCTTCAACCGTAAACAACCGTCCCGTCTTGGCGACAGAAGCCAAAATCGTTTGCGTATCCAGCGGCACCAGGCAGCGCACATCAACAACTTCAGCATCAATACCATGATCGCGCGCTAATATCTCAGCCGCGTCCATGGCACGGTGCACCATCATGGCCAAAGCCAAAATCGTGCAGTCTTTGCCTTTGCGCAAAATCTTCGCCGTGCCCAACGTGTCGATAATTTCGCCATCGGGCACTTCGCCCTTGGTTGAATAAAGTGCTTTGTGCTCGTGGAAAATAACGGGATTGTTATCGCGCACCGCGGCAGCCATCAAGCCCACCACATCAACGGGTGATGATGGCGCCACAACTTTGAGACCTGGAATCATCATCGTCCAGTTTTCAATGGATTGCGAATGCTGCGCGCCAAAGCGCACCCCGGCGCCATTGCCTGTGCGGATTACCACGGGGCATCTCACTTGGCCATTTGTCATGTATGCCAGTTTCGGCATTTCGTTTGCGATGAAATCAAAACACACCGCTGCAAAATCCGAGAACATAAGTTCAGCAATAGGCCGAAGCCCTGTCATCGCAGCGCCCATGGCCGCGCCTAAAATAGCTTGTTCAGAAATCGGCGTGTCGCGCACCCGTAAGGGCCCGAATTTTTCATAAAGCCCAACAGTTGCTTTGAACACGCCGCCAGCCTTGGCAATGTCTTCGCCCAGAAACACCACATTTTTGTCGCGTTCCATTTCTTGGGAAATGCCGCGGATCACGGCATCACGGTAACTCAGTTCCGCCATGCCCAGCCTCCATCGGCATAGACATCAGCCGTCAATAATTCCTCAGGTGCAGGTGGCGAGGCTTTGCACAGCAATGTGGCATCTTCCACCTTGCGCATGCTGGCCTCATCCATCGCCTTCATCTGCTCTTCACTAACGCCAAATTCTTTCAAGCGCTGTTTGTAAATCTTGATGGGGTCGCGCTCCATCCATTTTTCCAGTTCACCAGGCGGGCGGTATTTGCCGGGGTCAGCGCGGGAATGGCCGGAATGACGATATGTCAAACATTCAATCAGCGATGGCCCGCCGCCATTGCGGGCTTTTTCAATGGCTTCCTGCGCTGTGCGGTAAACCACATCGGCATCATTGCCATCAATCAATATGCGCGGCAGGCCGTAAGCCGATGCACGGTCCGCAGCAGGGTGCGGCACAGCCGTCACTTCGCTGATCGGTGTGTATTCCATATAGAGATTGTTCTCGCACACAAACACCACCGGCAATGCCCAGATCACAGCGAAGTTCAAGGCTTCATGGAACGCACCAATATTCGTTGTGCCATCACCGAAGAAACACACGGTCACATCTTTGTCTTCCAGATATTGCGCCCGCCATGCTGAACCGCAGGCAATGCAGAGATGCGCACCGATAATTGCGTATGATCCCATCACACCATGTTCGACAGAAGTAAGATGCATCGAGCCACCCTTGCCGCGCATCAATCCAATATCGCGCAACATCAGCTCGCCAAGCACACCTTCCATGGGAACCCCGCGTGCCAATGTGTGTGCATGGCCGCGGTAAGTGCAGAAGGTTTTATCACCCTTCTTCATAGCCACGCCAAAGCCAGCGGCAATCGCCTCTTGGCCAAGTGACAAATGGCTGGTGCCTTTGATCAGGTTCTCCAAAAACAGGTCATAGGCGCGCTTTTCGCAATCACGAATTTCAATTTGCGAACGATAAAGCTCAAGCCGTGTTTCAAGCGAGATATCGTCATTGCTGTTGACAGCTGATGTTGCGGTTTTTCCCATGCTCACTTTTTTATTTTCATTTTAAAACACTGTGCCAAAAAACTTGAACCCTTGGTGCTCAAAAATTATCAAAATGAGAATTTTCGCCAATTTCAATTTCAAAGCTTGCGATAGGATGAAAGGCTAATCCTGAGAGCGCCCTTAAGTGCGCTGTGGGTTCAAAGGAGGAAAGTGTGAAAGCCGTAAGATTTCATAATGCGAAAGACATCCGTGTTGAGGATGTTCCAGCACCATCAGCCAAGCTGGGTGCAAACGATGTTTTGATAAAACCATTGCTCACCGGCATTTGCGGCACAGATTTGCATGAATATATTGCAGGTCCGATTGTCACCCCAGTAAAGCCACATGTCTACACAGGCGTCACTAACCCACAGATTCTGGGCCATGAATTCAGTGCAATTGTTCAAGACAAAGGGTCTTCCGTTTCCAATGTTAAAGTGGGCGACCGCGTTTCCATTCAGCCATTGATTTCGCCGCGTGATGATTATTATGGCCGCCGTGGTCTCTATCATCTCAGCCCCAGCATGGGTTGCGTGGGCCTCAGTTGGGCTTGGGGCGGCATGGGCGAATTGGCCGTGGTGAATGATTATAATTTGGCCGTAGTTCCTAAAGGCGTTTCCGATATTCAAGCCGCGATGATCGAACCTGCTGCCGTTGCGGTCTATGCCGCTGATCGTGGTGGCGTTCAATCGGGTTCAACCGTTTTGGTCTCCGGTGTTGGTCCCATCGGTGCACTCACATTGTTGGCCGTGAAAGCCGCAGGCGCCGGCCAAATTTTCGTGAGTGAGCCAAATGCTTTCCGCCGCAAAATGGCAAAAGACCTGGTGTCATCCGCCATTGTCATAGATCCGATAACCCAGAACGTTGTGCAGATGATCAAAGACATGACCGAAGACGGTGTAGGCGTAGATGTGGCCATTGAATGTGTTGGTCTCGAAGCAAGTTTGAATACGTGTGTGAATTCCGTGCGCAATCAAGGCAAAGTGGTGCAAACGGGGTTGCACATGAAGCCCGCAAGTGTTGATCCGATGACATGGGCGCTGAAAGACATCTCAATTGAAGCCACCTGGTGCTACCCCGTTCAATGCTGGCCTCGCATCATCCGCATGGTGGAATCAGGGGCATTCCCAATTGAAAAAATAGTCACTGCAAATATTGACGCTGATGATGTTGTCAAAAACGGCTTTGACGCGCTGCTCGATAAATCCGTCAACCATATGAAAATTCTGGTTACAGTTTGATGAGCAAGAACACGCCTGTTAAAGTTGCGATGATTGGCCTCGGTTGGTGGGGTAAGAAAATGACGGCTGTTCTGCAAAAGGCGAGAGGCGATATTGAGATCGTCTGCGCCGCCGAACCTAATCCAGCAGGTGCTGATTTCGCTAAGGAAAATGGTTTTACGCATTGCGCAAACTATAAAGACGCATTAAACCACCCAGGTGTAGAAGCGGTTATTCTGGCCACCCCGCATTCATTGCATGCAGAACAAATCAAACTTGCCGTCAAAGCCAAGAAACACATCTTCTGCGAAAAACCTTTGGCACTCACCAAAAAGGGTGCAGAGCTTGCTGTTAATCTATGCAAGAAAAACAAACTGGTTCTCGGCATGGGTCACGAGCGCCGCTGGGATCCACCGATTGCAAAAATGTTGGCCATGGCGCGCAGCGGTGAGCTTGGCCGCATCCAACAAATTGAAGGCAATTTCAGCCATGATAAATTCACAACGCTTGATAAAGACAACTGGCGCTTGAACAAGAAAGAAGCCCCTGTCGGCGGCATGACTGCAACCGGCATTCACCTCACCGATTTATCTGCTGCCTTGCTTGGCCCCGCCAAAGATGTGCGCGTATCGTGCGAAAGCTTGTCGTCCAAAATTCCGCAAGGCGACACTATGAGTGTGCATATCCGCTTTAAGGGCGGCGGCACATCTTACGTCTCAGCATCGCTCGCCATGCCCTTCATTTCGCGCTTTGCTGTCTTTGGTTCCAAAGGCTGGATTGAAATTCGAGACAAGGCCCATGTGGAATCGCCAGCAGGCTGGGTTGTTACATCTGCCATGGTCGGCGGCCCAATCACGGTGACTGAACTGCCGCCCGCCGAACCTGTGAAAGATAACCTCGTGGCCTTCGCCCATGCTATTCGAAAAATCGCACCCTATCCAATCGTCGGCAAAGACCTCGTCAACAACATTTCAATTTTGGAAGCTATCATTAAATCTGCCGCCAAAAATGGCGCAGTCGTGAAGGTCTAAGAGGAAATAATGAAAGCGCTTGTTTTCCAAGCGCCAAATAAGCCGATTATTGCCGATGTGCCAATGCCCACGATCGACGGCACTGAAGTGCTGATCAAAACCAGAACCGTTGGTATTTGCCATTCCGATTATGAGTTGCTGGCTGGCCGCTACATCATACCAATCTCTTATCCCGTAACCCCGGGCCATGAATGGTGTGGCGAGATTGTTGAAGTCGGAAAAAACGTTAAAAACTTCAAAGTAGGCGACCGTGTGGTTGGCGAATGTGTGGTGCGCACCCCCGAACGCCTGCATCACTTTGGCTTTTCCATAAACGGTGCTGACCGCGAATTTTTCAACGTCAATCCGGATTGGCTGCACAAGTTGCCAGACGGCGTTGATGACATGCGCGGTTCGCTGATTGAACCGTTCACATGCGGTTATTATGCCGTGATGCGCTCTGGTGGCACTAATGCGTCTGAAACAGTTGTTGTGTCGGGCGGCGGCACCATCGGCCTTGTCACGGCCGCAGCAGCACTAGGCATGGGTGCACGCGTCATCGTCGCTGATCCTATCAAAGCCCGCCGCGACATTGCCATCAAATTAGGCGCAGAAGCCATCGACCCCACTGATCGTGGTGCTGAACAAATCATGCAGCTCACAGGCGGCCATGGTGCCGATCTTGTGGTAGAATGCGCTGGCCATGATGCCTCACTTGCTGCGGTGTTTGATTATGCAGCCCAAGATGGCCGCATGTCGATGGTCGGGATTAACATCGACCGCAAGATTGCGTCCAACATGGGCTTGATGCAGTTGAAAAACCTCACCATCCGCGGCTGCATTGGCTCGCCTGGCGTGTGGCCTGCAGCGATCAAATTCTTGGAACGCACGGGCATCGATCTCTCGCCAATTCAAACTCACAAATTCGCACTTACGGATGCCGTCAAAGCTTTTGAACTGGGCCAAGACCCCAAAGCCTGCATCAAGATCACCCTCACAACAAAGGATATGCATTAATGAAACGCCACGCTCTCATCGCCGGTGTTTCCGGAATCATCGGTCGCCACGTGGCGGAACATTTGCTTGGCCTTGATGGTTGGACGGTCTCAGGCATCTCGCGCCACAATTATGATCTGCCAAAGGGCGTTAAACATATCGCAGTCGATTTGAGCGACGCCGCAGCGGTAAAAGACGCACTCAAAAACACTGATGTGAGTGACGTGTTCATCACCGCTTGGTTGCGCCAAGCCACCGAAGCAGAAAATTGCCGCGTCAATGCAGGCATGGTGCGCAATCTGCTCGCAGGTGTCGAAGGTAAAAAAGTTCAACACGCCGCCTTGGTAACAGGCGCTAAGCATTACATGGGCCCGTTTGAAGCCTATGCCAAAACCAAAATGGTAACGCCATTCCGCGAAGAGATGCCGCGTTTGCCCTATCAGAATTTTTACTACGATCAGGAAGATGAGCTTTTTGCCGCTTCCGAAAAACAAGGCTTCGGTTGGTCGGTCCACCGCCCACACACTTTGATCGGTTATGCCGTCGGCAACCAAATGAACATGGCTGCCACATTGGGTGCTTATGCAGCAATCTGCAAAGAAACCGGCATGCCCTTCGTATTCCCAGGCTCTCCTCAGCAATATGAAGCATGCGTGGATATCACGGATGGCCGCATCATTTCAAAGCATCTTCATTGGGCCGCCACAACACCAGCGGCGCGCAATCAAGCATTCAACATCGCCAATGGTGAAGTGTTCCGTTGGAATTGGCTCTGGCCAAAACTTGCCGCACATCTAGGCGTGAAGGCTGCCGAATATCCGGGTCATGCCCAGCCACTTGAAAAGCAAATGGCAGGCATGGATGATGTCTGGAACAAAATCGTAGCCAAACACGGCCTTGAAAAAACCCCCCTCACGACTGTGGCCTCATGGTGGCACAGCGATGCTGACCTTGGCCGCGTGATTGAAAACTTCAACGATATGACCAAGAGCCGCGACATGGGCTTTACCGCCTATCAAAATTCCATACAGTCCTTCACCGACGCGTTCGACAAATTCCGCGCCGCACAAATCATTCCTTAAGAAAACTGATAAACACAGCCACATCATCAACCAACACCATTACACAGCAACTCAGAAATATATTTTCGCTGCCGCTCGCAAAAAGTTTTTTGACGGTTGTAGCTTCAACATTAGCGTTGATTGTTGTTTGCCTCATCTTCGCACCATCAAGCATGTCTTGGGGCGCCCTATCGGGAAGCCTGCCTTTCGCAGCAATCATGGCAATCGTAGGCCTTGGTCAATTGCTAGTGGTTCAGCAAGGTGGCTTTGATCTTTCATTGCCAGGCGCTATGTCGCTGGCCGTCGTCACAGCAACACACGAAGCCCACCAAGACAATAGCATGCTGCTTTACGCATGTGCCCTGGCATTCGTATTTGCGATAGCTGCAGGCATCTCAAACGGAATCCTCATTGCTTATTTCAGATTAAACGCAACCATCGCAACCATCGGCATGAACGCGTTGCTCTATGCCGGTGTTTTCGCAGTTTGCGGCGGAACACCTTCAATCACCACCACATTGTTGGCCGACATTGCAGGTGGCGAAACTTGGCATTTTCCAAATTCAGTTTATTTCGCGTTGGCGGCCCTGAGTATCGTCTCGTTCATTTTAAAGAAGACAGTCGCCGGTCGGTGCTTTGAAGCCATCGGCGCCAACCCTTAGGCAGCAGAGGCTTCCGGCCTTCGCGTTCAAGTTCATCAACTCATGGCTTATGTTTATGCCCAGTTGCTCTATTGCATGGCAGGCATACTCATAGCCGGCATCACTCGTGAACCAACAGCATTTCAGGGCGACAGTCTATTGTTGCCTTCGGTTGCCGTTGTTGTTCTGGGCGGAACATCGCTGCTTGGCGGTCGAGGTTTTCCAATCTCGACTGTTATAGCCGCATTTTTCCTGAACCAATTGAGCCAATTCGCGCTCGCCGTCGGCGTGCCTTATTCTGCTCAAACCATAATCCAGGCCGTGGCTCTGGGTTTTGGCATTGCTGTCTACTCAATAAATTGGACAGGAAACCAATCTATAAAAACAAAACCAAACGGAGGAGTAAATGAATTTCATGCTTAAGAAATTAACCCTTGCAGCCACAACAGCTGTATTGGCAATTGGTGCTGCAGGTCTGGCTCACGCCGATGTGCCATCATGGTGCGGACCCAAGAAAGCAACACTCGCATTGCTTGACGGCTACGGCGGCAACAGCTGGCGACAAGTCACAACGGCTTCAGGCAAGCAAACAGCTTCGCTCTGCCCAAGCATCACCGCTTACGAATATGCTGACGGCAACGGCGATACCCAAAAGTCAATCTCAGACATTAAGGGCCTTGCTGCAAAAGGCATCGACGCACTGGTTGTGTTCGGTGACGCTGATCCAGCAGTTCTCCCAGCCATCACATCCGTTTTCAAATCTGGCAAAGTTATCGTGCCATATCGTGTAAACGTTGGCGGCAAAGAAGGTGAAAACTACACCAAGTTCATCGGTTCATCATTCGCTGATGACGGTGCAACATGGGGCAATTGGATCAAGGGCGTTCTGCCAAAAGGCGGCAACGTGTTGTTCCTCTCAGGCCCAGCTGGCAACAGCCAAGGTCTGGATGAACTCAAGGGTTTGAAGTCAGTTCTCGGTGCAGAATATGTATTCATTAACCCAGAACCATTTGCTGTCACCAACTGGGATCCAGCTCTAACACAAAAAGTGTTGACTGCTGAAATCGCTAAGAATGCTAAGATTGATGTGATCGTCTCAGATTTCGTCCCATCACTGGTCGGCGCTTTGCCGTTGTTCAGCAAGCAAGGCAAATCCATTCCTGCTCTTGCAACATCTGATGGCAACTCACTGGCTTGCTTCTGGGAAGAAAACCACGCTGCAAATCCAGACTTTAAGTTGTTCACTATTGCCACAGGTAACGACAACGTTCGTCTGGCTGTAATGCATGCTGTTGCTGCTGCAACAGGCGGCACACCTCCAGCTGAAAACATCTTCAAGGCACCAGCCTATGAAGATTCAGTATCGGGCAAGCCAAATCCAGTAACCTGCCGCAAAGATCTCCCAGGTGCGATCTACCTGTCATCGGAACTTCCTGATGAAGATCAAGCAAAGGCTGTTGGCAAGTAATATTGCTCGAATGCAACAATAAGCCCCGAAGAGAGAAATCTCTTCGGGGTATCATTATCTAAAGGGATTGAGGTCGTGGCGGCGAAGAATAAGAAATCAGCAGAGGTCGAAGCGCCAAAGCATGGTGGCGTCACCATCAGCCTGTCTCAAATTTCCAAGTTCTATTCCGGCGTGCCAGCGCTGCGCGAATTCAGCGTTGCTTTTTATGCAGGCGAGGTTCACGCCATTTTGGGCGAAAATGGTGCCGGTAAATCCACAATGATGAATGTCATTTCAGGCACCATCCAGCCTGAAGAAGGCGTCATCACATTTGAAGGCCAGAACATTGCGCGCATGACGCCTGCAATATCAAAATCTCTAGGCTTCGCCATCTCATTTCAGCATCCAGCGATTCTGGATGATTTGTCAGTTCTTGAAAATTTTCAGGTCGCCCTTCCTGCAAGTCTCTTCAAAGGCAAATCCGCCCAATCTGTTGCTCAAGAAATGTTGGATTCGGTTGGCCTCGACATACCTCTGCGCAGCCGCGCGGATGCTTTGACGGTCGCACAAAAACATCTGTTGGAAATTGCCAAGGCCTTGGCCATCAGGCCCAAGGTATTGATCCTTGATGAGCCCACCGCATCACTCGACCAGGATGCAACGGACATGCTCTTTGACCGTATCCGCGAAGTGGTAAAGGGCGGAACCTCGGTCATTTATATCACCCACCGCCTGGCTGAACTCCGCCAGATCGCCCAGCGCGTTACGGTATTACGAGACGGCAAATATCGCGGTACCAGTTTAGTAAGTGAAATCAGTGACGGCGCTCTTCTGGCGATGATTGTTGGTCGCCAACTTGGTTCAACTTTCCCACCAAAATCGAAAGCTAAATTAGCCGAAAAAGTTTTCTCCGCCTCGTCTTTAAGCGGCAAGGGTTTCAAGGACGTTTCATTCGATGGCGCAAAAGGTCAGATTATTGGCATCGCCGGTGTGGCTGGCAATGGCCAGCCAGAATTGATGAAAGCGCTTGCCAGTCTAATCCAAACCCAAGGAACAGTCAGCCTTCGCGGCAAAAGCCTAAGCCATAAAGAATTGTTGAACGAAGCCGCATTCATGCCATCAGACAGGCACACCGAAGGCTTGGCAGCGGGCCTCACCGTGCGCGAGAATGCAGCATTCGGCGCTCTCGAAAAATTCGCATCAAACGGCATCATGCGACGGAACAAAGAATTGGAACTAGAGCGTTATGACTTTTCATGGAAAAGTCATAATCGCCCTAAGTTCCAATTTTCGATCAACTTTTCTGAACTTTGACGATTCCGTCAAAGTTCAGGT
>JAYTSN010000296.1:0-3537 GCA_043745625.1 Aestuariivirga sp.
AAAATTTGGGTGCATAAACCCAAATCCACTGCTATCAACCCAGCGCACTTAAAATTTATGGATGATCATGACCTACATCGTCACTGAAAACTGCATCAAATGCAAATATATGGATTGCGTCGAAGTTTGCCCCGTAGATTGCTTCTACGAAGGTGACAACATGCTGGTGATCCACCCCGATGAATGCATAGATTGCGGCGTTTGCGAACCTGAATGCCCTGCCGATGCCATTAAGCCAGACACTGAGCCTGGACTCGATAAATGGCTCAAGATCAACACAGAATATGCCCCCAAATGGCCAAACATCACCATTAAGCGCGACGCCCCTGAGGGTGCTAAAAGCTTCGATGGTGTTGAAGGCAAATTTGATGCGTACTTCTCGCCAAAACCCGGCGAAGGCGATTGACAGAATTAACGCCTGTTAACCTTAATACGTGGAAAACTAACAATTTAAGACGAAATTCGACCGTACACGGACGGTCTCGCCTTTAATTTTCCTTAAAAATGTGATATTGATTTTTTATGTAGCCGAGAAACACGAAATTTTTGATCAATCCGAGCCTTTACGCTCGGATTTTTTAACGCCCTGAATAAAAGGGGAAATTCGTAGAAATTCTCGCCCAGATAAGAAAAGGCGAAAACAACCAATGCCAAATTCAAAAGCAAAAAAAGCACCGGCTAAAAAAGCCAAGGCCGCTGCCACTCCAAAATTGAAGCTGAAGACAAAGCCAGTTGTTAAAGCTGCTCCAAAACCAGCACCAAAAGCTGCAACCAAGCCTGCAGCAAAGGCAGCTGCGAAGCCTGCTCCAAAAGCTGCAGCAAAGTCCACTGTTGCAGCAAAACCTGCCGCCAAGCCAGCTATTGCCAAGGCTTTGCATGCTCATCACATGGCTAAAACCAAGGCCGCTGCAGCCGCCGCTACTGCTCCAGCACCTGCGCCGGTAGCACCCGTTTCTGCGGCAAAGCCAGCAGCTCCGGCGACGCCAGCTGCTGCCAAGAAAATTTTCAAAGTGGGCGAACTTGTCGTTTATCCAGCCCATGGTGTTGGCAAGATTTCCAACATTGAAGAGCAAGAAATTGCTGGCGTGAAACTTGAGCTTTACATCGTTGACTTTGAAAAAGAAAAGCTGCGTCTCAAAGTGCCAACCAACCGTGCAGAGCAAAAAGGCATGCGCCATTTGGCCGATCGCACATTGATTGAACAAGCGATGAAAGTGATCCGCGGTCGCGCCCGTATTAAGCGCACCATGTGGTCACGTCGCGCACAAGAGTATGATGCAAAGATCAACTCGGGTGACGTGATTGCCGTTTCTGAAGTGATCCGCGATTTGTATCGTTCAGACCGTCAACCAGAACAATCTTATTCTGAACGCCAACTGTTCGAACAAGCACTCGCGCGCTTTGCCCGTGAATTGGCAGCCGTGCGTAAGGTGGACGAAGATCAGTGCATCCGCGAACTCGGAGAGTTCCTCGCCCGCAACGCCAAACGCGGCGCTGCAGCTGGCGAAAAAGTTGAAGACGATTCAGCGGAAGAAGCTGCGTAACTTAAACGTCCTCTCCCGTTGAAGAAACGAGAGAGGACAATTCTTATCCTTCCAAATAGTCCATGCTGCGCGCCAATTCACGCGCTATCATTTTGCTTTTATGCACCTCAGCCGAAAATGGCTCAAAGCTCACATAGCCCTTGTAACCGCCAGCCATCAGTTTCTTCACTTGCCCGCGATTATCAATCATATCATGCGCATCAAGCAAAACACGCTGAGGGTCGCGCATGGTTGAGGCCTTGTGCTTTTTATCGGTCACACCTGACACGTGGATCAAACCCGTGAGCGCGCCAAAATATTCTTTTTCGCCCGCCACAAAATGATGAAACGTATCATGCGTCACTTTAAAGCGCTTGGCACCGCCCACATCATCAATCGCTGCTAGGGCCTCAGCCTTCAGGCGCAAAGAGCATTCCACAAAACCTAGCGGCTCCACACAACCAATCAAGCCATGATCTTTCAAAATATTTTTAAGCGCTGAAAGCGCCTCGCGAATCCCATCAAGGCGTGCATCATGCGAAGGCTTGAACTTCGTGTCATTGGTGGGAACTAAAATCAAATTCTTCGCACCTGTGAGTGCGGTATATTCCGCCAGCTTCTTGGCCTCATCAGACTTAGCCTTGTTCCACTGGTTCCAGCGTTGCAATGCGTTCACATTGATAATCGTGATGCCCTTATCCGTGGCGAGCTTGCCGATGAGCTTGGCATTTTTGTTGCCCATCAAAGCTGTCGGAATGTCGTTGCGAATTTCAACGGCATTCACACCCAACGATAAAGCCAGATCAAAAAACGCGTTATAGCCAAGGCGCGGCGCCACCATATGGTTCAAAGAAAATTGCATGTTGCTCTCCTGATTTGGCCTGCACATAGCAGGAGTAGCCAAGCGCTTCACGCCCCGCGCAAATTATCTCGCAAAATCTTTCAGCTTGTCGTGTTTGGCAAACACCGCAGCCAAGACTGACCATCGACGGGCTTGCCATCTTTGAGGTGATAGAGGCTCATATTATCCTCACCTTGCAACTGCAGATAAATCAAAGAGCCCTCATCAGCATCACCCGCTGGCGCCTGATACAAAAATTCATGCCGACGATATTCGCCTTGGATTACAGCGCCTGATGGCAAAGTTATCTGAGGTCCTTTGATTGATAGATGCTCCGCCGCCAAACACCAATCCCCAACAATGGAATCGGCGAATGCGGGTGTGGTGAGTGTGATGAAAAAGAGAGCAAAAACGATACGGAACATAAGCGATTCCTCCCACTGAGAGAGTAGGACAAATTCAAGAAACGTTGAAGAGGCCTCATCCTGAATTCCCTCCCCCTTTTGGAGAGGGGGAAGTGTTCACTCGAATTTAGTGAGCAAGAACTGCTCGACAAAGCCGATCACGCTGTTCACATCAGGATTCGTAATTTTGCTCCACTCAGCATGAAGTGCTAAATTTCGAATACGAGGCATAACATCCAACAGTGATTTTTGCGCCCCTGAGACTAATGCTGCGCCCTTCGGTGAATTGATGACTTCGGTCATATCTTTCTGGTCAGGATTCAAGTTGTTGGCGGCAGCAAATCTTTTCAATGCATCTTCTAACGCAGCACAAGCCAACACTACTGCAACATCCTTATGTCCCTCTGAGAGTGACTGCTTTGCAAGTGCAACAAAATCGCCAAAACCTCACCTGAAATTCTTAATCCGATATTTCCCGCAAACCCCGCCTTGAAATCTTCAGAAGCGCTCCTATAAATTGCATGCAGTGAGCGCACTTCGGATTCAAGACCATCACATTTTCTATAACAATCCAAAAAATTTCTAGCTTGTGCAGAACTTGAACCAAAAGTAGATTCGATCAAATGCTGCGCGCTAGTCGCCCATTTTTGCCAATCACTATTTTCAATTCTCTTCCTAGACAGTGTCCTTGAATTAACGAAGCCATAACATGATAGCGGCGAGTTGGCACTCGGCTTGGAACGATGCGGTGGTTTTTGCATATCGGGTT
>JAYTSN010000297.1:0-3503 GCA_043745625.1 Aestuariivirga sp.
GGCGCTCACCGCATTTTTCACGGGCGGCGCTTTGGCGTTACAGATTTATACAGGTTCGTCGGCAGCCACGGCCGGCCAATTGGTGCCCAGCATCGTGGCCATCGGCATCACCCGTGAACTTGGGCCTGTGCTTGCTGGCCTGATGGTGGCGGGCAGGGTGGGGGCATCAATTGCTGCCGAGCTTGGCACAATGAAAGTGACGGAACAGACTGATGCGCTGGTCACACTCTCAACCAATCCACTCAAATATCTCGTTGGCCCACGCATTCTGGCGGCGGTTATTTCGATGCCGCTTCTAGTGGCGATTGGCGATGCAATAGGCATTATGGGCGGTTATGTTGTGAGCACGCGCTCGCTCGAATTAAATGGCTTCAGCTATATTAAAACCACTGCCGACAAACTCCATTTCTTCGATGATATTTCTTCAGGTCTTATCAAAGCGGCCGTGTTTGGATTTATCATTGCACTCATGGGCTGCTATCACGGTTTCAATTCTAAAGGTGGCGCACAAGGTGTGGGCCGCGCCACGACCAATGCAGTGGTGTTTTCAGCCATCATGATTTTGGCGTCGAATTTTGTGCTCACCTCTTTGTTGTTCGGGAAACACTAGATGGTTCCGCATATTGAGATCAAAGATGTGCGCAAGAGTTTTGGGGCAAAGCATGTTTTAAATGGTGTGAATTTGTCAGTGGAGAAGGGCAAATCCCTTGTCGTGATCGGTGGTTCTGGTTCTGGAAAATCCGTGATGCTCAAGTGCATCTTGGGAATTTTGCAGCCTGACTCTGGTTCGATTAAAATTGCAGGCGAAGAAGTTGTTGGCCTTAAAGGCGAAGCGCGCGATCAATTCTTGCGCCGCTTTGGCATGTTGTTTCAGGGTGGTGCGCTGTTTGACTCGCTCAGCGTGTGGGAAAATGTGGCCTTCGGTTTAACCCAAGGCCGCCGCACACTCAAAGCACAGGCCCGCGAGATTGCGATAGAAAAACTCGGCCTCGTTGGGTTGAGCGCTGATGTGGGCAAACTTTACCCAGCGGAACTCTCGGGCGGCATGCAAAAGCGCGTTGGGTTGGCGCGGGCGATTGCCGCTGATCCCGAAATCATTTTCTTTGACGAGCCAACTACAGGCCTTGACCCCATTATGGCCGATGTGATCAATAATCTGATCGTCGATTGCGTCAAGCGTTTGGGGGCCACCACCATCTCCATCACGCATGATATGGCTTCGGCCCGCAAGATCGCAGATCAGATTGCGATGATTTATAAGGGCGAGATTATTTGGGCGGGTGACGCCAAGATGATTGATCGGAGCGGCAATGCTTATGTTGATCAGTTTATTTTAGGCAGGGCTGATGGGCCGATTCAGATGGATGTGTTGAAGGAGTAGCGAATTACTATCGTCGCCCCCTCCGCCCTTCGGGCACCTCCCCCAACAAGTTGGGAGGAGGGTGAAAATTATACGCTCCTCCAACTTGTTGGGGAGCTGTCCGAAGGACTGAGGGTGCCTCTTTGCCATATACGGTAACCCGGCCCGTGCTGTGGCGCTTTATTGGCCACAACAAAGTCATAATTGTTGCTGAAAAGTTTGGCTCCATCGGAGTTTCACAAATGAAAATACGGAGGTTTATTTTGCCAAGTCTGGCAGCAGTCTTGGCAACTGTAGGCATTGCAGTCGCTGCAATTCCAGGGCCGCAGCGGGCTCTTGCGCCAAAGCTCTATGGCCTCACTGAAATTGCACCAGAGGTTTTCACCGATGATACGTCTCATGCCGCTGAATGGCTGAGCATGCGAGATGCTGCTAATCTCAAAGTTCAAAATTTCTTCAGATCACTCAAAAGCAATCCGCGTTACATCTTATGCAGCACCATGGCTTGCGAACATGTTTTCGGCAAGCAAGGCAATATTGCTCAAACATATGGGTGGAGTTTCATCCACGTGCCGCCGAAGGCCATGCAAGAAAAAGATGTCGGCCTTATTCTTTTGACTCATGAGCGTGTGCATGCGGAATTAATTTACCGCTGGGGTGTTTCAGCTTTGTGGGATCAGAAGATTCCAAATTGGTTTAATGAGGGTTTGGCCTCATTTGTTTCCGAAGATAAACGCTTAGAGCCAACTTATTCAGAAGAGCAGCGCAAATGGATCAGAGGCTCAAAAACATTTTGGGATTGGAATGGTTTTGTGATCGCTCGCGGCTGGCGTGACGCCTATGGTGCAGCTGAAGATAATGTGGCTCTCATCAACCGGAAAATTGGCCGTGATGGTTTGTTGATGTTGATCAACCGCAGCTTGGCGGGCGAAGGCTTTGACAAAGTTGAAGCGCAGCTTATGGAGTTTTAATGACCTGCTTTAGAATGTCGTAAGAGCCATTCATCTTCAGCAGCATAGTCGAATGGGTTTTCATTACAATTTGCAAAGCCTTTGAACTGTTCTTTCCAATGTGGATTGTCCCTGAAGCTGAGCAACCATTTGGTCAGGTCTTTCACGGCGACTGCATATTCTTTGCCTCCATCCCAGCCCAAGGCCTTGGCTGCGGAGCAATCGATTGTGTATGGCCTCGGCGCTGACCACGGTGATGATCCAATATGCCCCTCTGGTTCTCCAGCAAATGCATGCAAGTTGATTTGCAACTTTGTTGCTTCTTCAAGTGCCCTCGCAATTTGCGTGATGGTCAAGGGCGTTGGGTCTGCAACATTAAGTATTCGTTGAGCTGGGTTTAGCATGCAAATCTCGACAAGATTGGCGATGCCTTTGGCGCTGCTGGTGTGGAAAATACTTTCGCCGTCATATGCGATTGGAGTTTGTTTGCGGCCATCTAAAGCGCGTTTGATCAGCCACCATTCGCGGGGATTCGTGGCGTTGCGGCCATAGATGGCGCAGGGGCGCAAAATTGTGATTGGCATGTTCGAAGTGCGAAAAACATTTTCCATCGCCACTTTTTGCGTAGAATATGTTTCAGGGCCGGGGGGAACTGTTGCTATGGCTTCGGTCATCGGCGCGGCGAATTGTGGAAAGCCATTGATCGAAGCTTCATCCAATGAACGCCCTTGATCATCAGCGTAAACACTGCAGGATGAGACAACGACGATCGAGCCATAGAGACTACTCGCCGCAAGCAAGTCATTTGCATCGGCATCGGAATATGCTGTTGGTTCGAACACGGCATCGAAGGTTTGGCCGAGGTTTTTGAGAATCTGCGCCCGCGATTGGTCGCCCGCAACAATTGCTTCAACAGTTGAGGCCAAATGCTCCGGCCGCGCATGCGTGACAGCAGTAACGCGCCACCCGCTTTGCAGCAGATGTTCAATTGCAGCGGAGCCGAGCTGACCTGTTGCTCCTAAGACGAGGGCTTTTGGCATGGCTTCAAATTAGGGACTTTTGCAACGTTTGGATAGGGATTCCACCCGTGGGTACAATCCAGGGCGTCGAACTCAAGTTAACGGGGTTTGGAGTTTGCATTTAGTGTGATTCCATGGGCCTCCCTGATTCGGAGGTTTGCCATGGACATGATG
>JAYTSN010000298.1:0-1109 GCA_043745625.1 Aestuariivirga sp.
CTCCTGACGGCATGTTGTGTTAGAGCACGTCTGATCAACAACGGAGATGAGATATGCCAACGCCCAATATGATTTTGCTATTTGTAAAAAACCCTGAAGCCAGCGTAAAGTTCTATGGCAAGATTCTTGATCTCAAACCAATTGAAGAGGCGCCCAGTTTCGCTTTGTTGCCATTAAATGAGTCCACAATGTTGGGCTTATGGGCGGAAGCGGGTGCCGAGCCAAAAGTAACCGCATCACCGGGCGCCATGGAAATTGGCATTCAAGTCGAAGACCGAACATCCGTCGATCACTTGTTCAACGAGTGGCAGGCCAGATCCGTTGCGATTGCACAAAGCCCAACAAAGCTTGATTTTGGGTATACCTTCGTTGGCCTTGATCCCGATGGCCACCGTATTCGCGTTTTCGTGCCAGAATCACCATAACCAAATATTGGATTGCTGTGGCATCTGCTGATCATCTGGCGCGAGGTAAGCAAGGTGGTTTCATGCAGGCAAACCATGGCAAAGCGGCCCCATTAAAGCGCATCAAGAAGAACGATATCGTCGCTTACTACTCGCCCCTTAAAATCTATGGCGGCACGGAAAAACTCCGTGCCTTCACTGGGCTCGGCCGCATCACATCTGAAACACCTTACCAGGGTGATATGGGGGAAGGCTTCAAACCGTTCAGGCATGATGTCGCTTGGTTCCAAACCCATGATGCCGCAATTGAGCTCATGTTGCAGAAACTCGAATTCACGAAAGGCAAAACCAACTGGGGCTATCAATTTCGCTTCGGCCTGTTTGAAGTTTCCGAGATTGATATAAATACCATTGCAGCAGCCATGGACGTTGAACGAACGAGCTATCAAACTTAAGATCGCTCCCGCAGTGTGCGGCGCAATAAAACAAAAATCAATAAGAGCAAAGCAGCGCTTAACAGGGAAATAACAAAGCCAATTTTTTCAGGCAAACTCTGCACAAGCTCCAGTGCTACTTTGCTTTTGCCTGCAGCAACATCAAACGCGATCAAACCAAATTTCGGCTCTGCCGAAAGTTTGATCTCTTGTCCGGTTGTAACATCATGTGCTTGCCACAGGCGCCAATAGAACTGGTGCACGATCAAAT
>JAYTSN010000299.1:0-3493 GCA_043745625.1 Aestuariivirga sp.
TGCGGTAAAGCATTTTGCGAAATCTTCTTATCCATGCGGCCGATGGTGCGAAACAAGGATCCCTTGGGATCATCGCTCAAGTTCAGGCCATCAATATAAGCCCGCAAATATTCTTCGAGATTATGATGACACGGCATTTCATGGCGCTTGCCGCCCTTCTCATGCAGCCGCACCCAAAGCCGGCTGCGTTGCACGAAGACATCTTCGACTTTCATGGCAAGGGCTGCACCAATGCGCGCAAAAGAGTAGACCATCAACCCAATCAAAGCGCGGTCGCGCAACCCCACGGGCTTGGTGATATCGATCTTATCAAGCAGTTGCCGTGCTTCATCGGGAGACAGCACAGACGTCTTGCCACGTTTGACAATATGCTTTGGTCCGCGCACCGCATGGGCCGGATTCTGCGCCACCACTTGGCCAATGATCAACCAATCAAACAGCATACGAATGGCCGAGAGATGTTGCTTGGCTGTAGGCGCAGATTTGGTTTGCGTCAGTTCTTCCACAAAGCCCGCCACATGAAGCGGTTGGATCTGTGAAAGTTCCGACACGCCGCGCGCCGCACACCATGCTAGAAAGCTTCCAACATTCTTCGCATAAGCTTTGCGCGTATGCGGATTACGAATGTTCGACGTGAAGAAGTCCAGAAAGCGGATGGCGGCCTTTTCCCCTGTGGCGCTTACAAGGGCGGGGACGGGCAGGGGGCTGGCGAGTACGGTGAGGAAGTTCATGCAGGATCGCCATGGAGGGGCAAAGCACGCTTCTGCATGCGTTCCCAGGTTTCAATCAGAAATAATGAAATAGAACTTGCTGAATTGATCGCGAGACGAGCAATGCGCGGATCTATTCTCTTGTGACCCTTTTCACGGCCATGAGCATCGCCAGCATGGGTGCGGAGTGCACCTATGCCTTTTGTGACCGACGTTAGGCCCCCAAGTATTTGGCGAATATCTGATTCAATCTCGGGGTTGAGATCAGTTCGCCCTGGAGAGAGACCAAGTGGTTCCTGCACAGCTTTTAAAAGCCCGTCGATATCCTTCTTGGGAGGCAGTGGGAGAGTAAGTTCTACCAATATTGAACGACAAACGGCCTCAATGAGTGAGCACGCGGCGGTAACAGCATCTTCTGGATCGGAAGATACGCTGGGCAGCGCGCGGGCAATCTCCATTTGAACTGTGTCAAAATCCAGCGTCGCCACCTTGGAAATGAAGGGCTCTATAATCATCCCTGTGGCCTGACGCTCTACGAGGTGGGCTTTTCCTCCCACGACTATTACCGCAAAGCCATCAGGTTCAAGTGTTCGGTTCAAATGTTCGCGCACCGCAGCAGCCTTATCGGGCTCGGCCAAGTAAGAGCGAGGGTCACACACTTTGAGGATAACCCGCTTGATGTGTTCGTCACCTTCCGAATCATTGGCGATCTGCCGCAAAAAATTGGTGGTGGCTGGCAATCGCGATAAGCCGCCGAGACTCATATCTAGCCCACAGTCTAGAAAGAACTGCTCAATCGTTGGGCCTGTCCGATAAATGCCAATTGGAGCAGACATGTCGGAACCCTGCCCAACACCTCCGGTGATGGTGTCTACCAGTGCCTTAATGACGAAGGTTGAAAATTGGCTTTCCATTGCACCCCTACTACATATGATAAAGGATATTATCATATGATTTTGAACCTGTGAATCCCCCTCATCTCTGGCCTTGTTTTTGTCTGGTTTGTGTATTACATTGTCATTCACAGGAACACGAGGTCTCCCTATGGCTGCAAATCAAATCGTCCAGGCCCGCATTGACGGGGCCATCAAAGAAGAAGCCACCACGGTTTTGGCCGCAATGGGTCTGACCGTCTCAGACGCGGTGCGGCTCATGCTGACCAAAGTGGCTCAAGACAAGGCGCTCCCCTTCGAGCCTTTGATTCCGAACGCGACGACAATCCAAGCCATGAAGGATGCCCGCGCCGGCAAGGTCACGAAGGCTGTTAATCTGACTGCCCTGTTCGTCGATCTCAATGCGGACACCTGATTACACCAACCAGTTCAAGCGCGACTATAAGCGCGAGAAAAAAGGCCATCATCGCGCCACACTCGATGAAAACCTTCATGCTGTTTTGTCAAAATTGTTGGCCGATCAACCTTTGGAGCCGCGTCACCGCGATCATGGTCTGGCGGGCAATTGGATAGATCACCGCGATTGCCACATCAAGCCTGACTTGGTGTTGATCTATATGAAGCCAAGCACCGACGTTTTGCGGCTCGTGCGCTTGGGTTCCCACAGCGAATTGGGACTGTGATAAACGACCCGATTGGCCATGTCTGCTTTACGCGCAACAGCCGTCATTGAGATGCTAAACTATTCCTTCGATATGGATTTTTTGGCAATTATCGCTGGTCACGACGAAGGGCCAGGAAACTCCAAGGATTTTTCTGAGCTTCTCAGAAAACTTTTCGCAATCAAATAGACAGCCGCCGCCGTCAGAACGACTGCCCCGCCAATTTTGGCCTTCGTGCTAACTGGCTCGTTGAATAGCAACCATCCCCAAACAGGCGCCAATGGAATTTCTACTAAACCGATTAAGGCTGCCATCAATGCAGGAACTTTCTCCACCCCTAAAAGGTAAACGCCAAACCCCAAGCCAACGTTCACGATTCCGTATAAAACAAGCCAAGCATAGTCCGAGCCAGCCGTGTTACTAAACGCACTAAAGGGAAATGTTAGCGCTGCTGCCAAGAAAGCCGAAAGATACGTCGCTTTCATAGTGTCTGCGGAAGGATAGAATTTCGCTGCAATAGTCAAGGCTGACATGAAAAAGGTCATCCCAAATGCCAATAGAAATCCTGTCCAATTGGAAAAATCTTGTTCACCCCACACTAAAACACCAACGCCTAAAGCTGCTAATCCGCAACAAAATCCTGCGATAATTGTTAGGCGTTCACCCAAAAAAATCGCTGACAAAACCAAAGTCACCAGCGGCATCGCGCCATACAGAAATGTGACGTTGGCGATTGTGGTATAAAAAAAAGCTGAAATGAAACAAATCATTCCAAGCGCTGAGAGAACTGCAATGACCCATTCGCCGCGGGATATGCGAATGAGGCTAGAGAAAGTTTTGGTCTTGTTCAAAATTGCATATATTATGAGGACGCAAAGCCCCCCAGATAGCGATCGCCAGAACAAGGTTGTGGGAACATCAGTGGAAACCAACCGCGTAAAAAGCCCGGCAGTGCTCCATGATATCGCGGCCGACAAAACTAGGAATGAGCCAATCAAGGTACGAGCTGAAACATTTGTCAAAATTGCACCCTTACATGATTAAGTGCAACGATATTTCGTTGGCTCGTTACTGATCGGGTCATCGTGTAGTCAACCAAGCGATCTTGTCTCAAGTAGAATTTTTGAAATATTGTCAACAAGCATTCAAACGGGACCCCTTATCGGCATGCAAAAGGGACCCCTGTTTGCCATTATAAGGAAGCGCCCGGAGAGCGATGCGCGTAGCG
>JAYTSN010000300.1:0-3492 GCA_043745625.1 Aestuariivirga sp.
TTGGGTAAGTGTTGATTCATGAAGATTGCCCGATGCTCTAAATAAGGTCTCAGCGTAATAATTATCGCATTAACCTTCCTTCACAACATGCCCGACAAAAGGCAGCTCGCGGAATTGGTGTGCCATATCCATGCCGTAACCGACCACGAATTTATCGGGACAATCGAAACCACAGAAATCGGCTTTAATGCTGGCGGCTAAGTGTCCAGGCTTGAAGAGCAACACCGCAGATTTGACTGACTTGGCACCACGCGCCGACAGTAAGTCTTTGGCATAAGCCAATGTGCGGCCTGATTCCAAAATATCATCGACCAGCAAAACATCACGGTCTTCAACAATCGATTCAATATCACGAAGCACATCGACTTGGCCCGATGAAGTCTGTGCGGCGCGGTAACTGGCCAAAATCATAAAATCAACTTCGGGCGATAGACCCGCATGATGCATGGCGCGGATGAGATCAGCAGCGAAAATAAAACTGCCCTTCAAAACCGGTACCACCAAAAGGCGGTGTGGTTTTATGGCTGCTATTTCATGTGCCAAAACCGTGATGCGCTCTGCAATCTGGGCTTCGGAAAAAAGGACATCGATACGGTGCCCATCAATGGTGATTGTGCTCATGGATTAGGTTTTGAGCCGATTTCATCCAAATGTGCAAAGCGAATCTTCAAGTTCTTCGCAAGTTCCGGCGGTGAGGCCACACGGGTGGTAAAACGGGTGGTTTCACCGGGCCTCAGTGGTCTGGCCGAAGTATCCAAAGTCCAGCTATAGAGTTCCTTTGCATCACCACTATCCAGCGCAAAGCGCATGGACGGGATCTTGCGGACGGAATCGGTTGAATTGCTAATTTCACCCTTGATCATCAAAACATGAGCGCCATCGACGATTGTGTTTTGCTGCTCAACATGGCGAATATCCAATCCATAGATATTCACGACATAGCCGAGCTTCTCATAAACCTTGATCGTGGCCGGAGCCGCCATCACAACTGTTTCAGGCACAAGCGCTGCCGAAATAAATGGGGTCAGAATTAATAAACCCAAAGACGCCCACCCCCCAGCGCGCTTAAACCGCTTGGTGCGTTTTAAAGCAAATTCCTCTTGAGCATTCTTTGCCGCCTCAACCAGGCGCTGGACGTCAAATTCAGGCTCTTCACGGTAATCAAACACCCTGGCCACAGACCGGTGCGGCACTTCAACAATATCGACCACAGCATGTTCTTTCCAGCTATGCCCACAACTACGGCAAGACACCGTGAAGGACGAGCTTCCCTGAACATGATCAGCAATATCATAGCGTGTGGCACAGGATGGGCAGCGGACGATCATAGATACTCCAAAACGCCAAATTCTTCATGTAGAGCCTAACTACATTCGTGGTTAATGCGCGGTTAAGACCCTTTCATCTAACAAACGTTAGAAGTGGAGAGAATTGAGTGATTGAGTTGCAGGGGGTCGGTCTGCGCTATGGCGACGGGCCTGAAATTTTGAAGGATGTGAACTTCAAAATGGAACAAGGCGATATGCGCTTTTTGACTGGCCCTTCGGGTGCTGGCAAATCATCGCTGCTGCGCCTGCTGTTCATGGCGCTAAAGCCAAGCAAAGGTTTAGTTTCGGTTTTTGATCAAGACACCTCGAAGCTTGGAGGTTCAGACCTGCCATTGCTGCGCCGCCGCATTGGCGTTGTATTTCAGGATTTCAGACTGCTCGATCATTTAACCACATTTGAAAACGTGGCCCTGCCGCTGCGCGTGATCGGCCAACAGCCAGATGAATATCATCGTGACGTGATGGATTTATTGGATTGGGTGGGCCTGAAAGATCAAGCCAATGTGCGACCTGAAATTTTATCCGGTGGTGAAAAACAGCGCGCTGCAATTGCCAGAGCTGTGGTATCCAAGCCTGAAATTTTATTGGCCGATGAGCCGACCGGGAACGTTGATCCAGTTCTGGCAAAAAGACTTCTGCATTTGTTTTTAGAGTTGAACCGCCTTGGCACCACAGTATTTCTGGCCACCCATGATCTGACTTTGATAAAACAAGCCAAGGGCGCGATGTTGCGTCTTGAGCACGGAACAGTAAAGGATGAAACGCTGTGATGGACGAGATCAGCGCCAAGCCATCAGCTATTATTCCAAAGGGTGTCGCATCGCTGCGTACCATGACCGTGACCATGACGGTGATGTGCTATCTCGCCTGCTTGGCGATTGGGGCATTGATCCTAATTAACCGCGCCGTCGACGATTGGACCCATGGTATCTCGCGCGAAGTGACCGTTCAGTTGCGGCAAATCAGTAATGTGGATACCGATGCTGAACTTCAAAAAGCCACAGCACTTTTGCAAAGCACGGCAGGTGTGATTTCCGTTGAAGCCCTAGACCGCAAAGCGAGCTTGAAACTTTTAGAGCCCTGGTTGGGCAATACCAATCTTGATGATCTGCCCGTACCGCGTTTAATCCGCGTGACCATCGACGAAGCAAATCCGCCTGACTTTGAAGCACTTGAAAAAAATCTAGCGGCCAATATCAAAGGCGCAAGCCTCGATACCCACCGTCGCTGGGAAGCCGAACTTGCACGTATGGCCCATAGCCTTACACTTTTATCATGGTGGATATTGGGGCTGATCTGCGGATCAGCCGTGGCCATGGTGATCTTTGCAGCACGCGCAGCTCTTGATGCCAACCGTGAAGTCGTTGAAGTGTTGCGCTTGGTAGGGGCAAAAAACAGTTTCATTGCACGTCAGATTTCGCAGCGCTTTTTAATCACAGGATTGGTTGCAGGTTGCGCTGGAATCATATTAGCGGGCATCACGTTCTTGGGGCTGGGATCAACCGGGCAAGCAGCCGGCAATGGTGTGGCGGCTGCAAGCTTCACACTGGTATTTGCTCCCCATGGCGATCTCTTATCGACACTGCTTGTTGTTCTCGCCGTGCCGTTGGTGGCAACGCTCATCGCGCTCGTTACAGCCAATATGACACTGACCCATATGCTGAGGGCAGCGCCATGATTGTTTTGCGTTCAATCATTTTCAACATTGTTTTTTATCTGAACCTCGCATTGTTTCTAGTTTTGGGCTCATGGCTTTTTCTATGCCCGCGCATATATGCCATTCGTGCTTTGAAAGCTTGGGCAAGATCATCACTGTGGTTGTTGAAATTTATTTGCAAGATCAAGATTGAAGTGCGCGGCCGCGAGAATATTTTGACGGGGCCCATCTTGGTCGCAGGTAAGCACCAATCGCTTTGGGAAACATTTGCGGTGCTGCCATTGTTTGATGATCCATGCATGGTGCTGAAACGCGAACTGACTTTCATTCCGCTCTTCGGTTGGTTCTGTTTGAAATTTAAAATGATCGCCGTGGAACGCAGCGCCGGAAGTGCGGCCCTTCGGAAACTTGTGGCACGGGGAAAAGAAGAAACTGCCCGCGGCCGCGCCATTATCATTTTGCCTGAAGGCACAAGACGAGGCGTCGACGATCCGCCAGATTATAAGC
>JAYTSN010000301.1:0-3475 GCA_043745625.1 Aestuariivirga sp.
CGGCCTTTTCAATATCCTTCACGATAAACACCAACCGTGTTTCCTCAACCCCGTCGGGCCATGCGGGCAAACGGACAGGCGGATGAAACACATGCTGCACGCCGTGTATAGCCAAGGGCCTGGATGGATCATCGGAGGTTTTGATCAGGCCTTTCATGCGCAACAGGTTGGCGCCGTGGTATGACGTAAGCAGTTCTAAAAACAGCTCCAACCCCTGCGGAGAAATGGCGCGAGATTCTTTGAAGGCGAAAGAACGAATATGCGCATCATGGCGAGACTTATCGTGATGGTGATGATGCTGGGCCTTCATCACCGCTTCATCATTAAGCCAAGCTTGAACATTTGGTGTCTTGGTTTTGGGATCATAGAGACCCATGGTGAACAAGCGCTCCGCATTGGCTTCGCCACGGTGGGTGGTGAGCAGGCGCGCACTTGGATTTAATTTGCGTAAGCGGCCGATGATGGCGAACATTTTTTCTTCGCCCTCTAAGCCGTTCAACAGATCCAATTTCGTGAGCACAATCCGGTCGGCCACCGCCACTTGTTTGACAGCTTCGGGATGTGCATCGAGTGTGGCCCAACCATTCACGCCATCAACCACAGTGATCACACCTTCGAGGCGCAGACGTTGAAGCAGCAGATCATCGCGCATCAATGCGTGGAGCACGGGGGCAGGATCAGCAAGGCCTGTGGTTTCGATCAGGATGCGGTCAAAGGCTTTGATCTCACCAGCATCACGCTTGGCGAGAAGCTCGGCGATGGTGTTGATGAGATCACCACGAATGGTGCAGCACAGGCAACCCGAGGCCAGCTCAATAATATTGTCGTCTGATTTTTCAACGAGTAAATGATCAATGCCGATTTCGCCAAACTCATTGATGATAACACAGGCGTTGAGCATCATCGGGTCTTTGAGCAACGTGTTGAGCAACGAGGTTTTGCCAGCACCTAAAAATCCGGTGAGGATGGCGGTGGGGATGGGGCTGCGATCAATCATGCCGTAACTTTCTTACTCTCAACAAAACCCGCTAGCACAAGCGCGGCAAGAACCAACGCGCCACCGCCATATTGATTGGGCTTTAGTGTTTCACCCAGCAGCAGGCCTGAGATGATGGTGGTCAAAATTGGCTCCCAATTGAAATAGGGCGCCACCACAGAGGCCGGTGCCGCTTTGAGCGAAGACATATGAAAGAAATATCCACCGACATAAACAAGGCAAACGGCAGCAACAAACCAGAGACCCATCGCCGAGGCTGAGCCTGATATCATTTTTATCCGGCCACCGCCCGCATAAAGCACGACTGCCAAAACCAGCGGCCATATGGCCACATGGACAAGGCTTCCGAAAGCGGCTGGTGATAAATATTGGCCCAGTGTGCGGCCTGAGAAAAATTGCAATGCGCAACCCAGAGCGGCAGCAGCGGCAAGCAAAACACCGCGAATATCCAGCGTTTCAAAGCCGGGGCCAACGGCAATACCAAGACCGATGAAGGCTAAAATGGCAATTCCGATGCGAGCCAAACTTGGTGCATGACCCTCTACAATTGGAGAAGCTAAAACGACGATTACGGGAAAGGCAAAGAAAATGATGACTGCAAGGCCCACAGGGATGAATTGAACTGAGGCGAGATAGCTGGCCGAGACAATAAAGGTGGCGAATACTTGTGCAAAAAAACTTTTCCATGCGCCACGTTGAATGACAAAGCTTTCACTTTTGATGACTGCCGCGACGCCTAACACAATGGCAATAACCGAAGTGCGCATAAAAACAGTTTCAATGGCTGGCACGCCATTGCTGAAAGCAGCGCGCGCAAAATTTGGCACGCAGCCATAAAAACTTGCAGCTGTAAGGGCAAAAACAATACCAAAAAAATAGCCGCTCCGATGGGAAATAGCGGCTAAAATCATTTACGGTTTTTTGGGTTTGGAATTTTTCGGCGGAGATCTGAAGCCTGTAGTATCATCATCAGAGCCTTGGTCTGTAACAGGCTGATTACTATTTTGATCAGGCGGTGATGCAGCGGCCATTTGCTGGATCATGGTTTCGGGCATCACATCACAGGTGGCACCATCTTGTTTATATTGGTTGCACAGAGACAGGCTCGAAGCCATTTCCAAGTTCCACAGCATGGCGGCGTAACCGGCTTTATTTGGCATCTTAATGACGCCGCCCACACCGCCCGCTTCAATGCCAGCGGGGCTGATCAACCGACCACGCAAAGCCATATCGGCCTTCATGGCATCAGGATAGGTTCCAAACGAAACCGCCCAGCCTGCCATGTTACTGGCATTGACAGGCGTGACGGGTGCTTTCTTTTTGCAAACAGTTGTCGTCATATCTGCTGGAACAATAGCCCCGTAAATTTGATCGTTGATTTCGGCGACTTTTGGATGTTTGGGATCAGAAGCGCGTTCGAACCCTGATTGTAAAAGAAATTGCGAAAGCGCCGCGCGCTGGCCGCCGTTACGAGCACCAAGAACCACCGAAATCAACTGACGCCCGCCCTTAACGGCAGAACCCACAAGATTATAGCCGGAGTTACACACAAAGCCTGTCTTCATGCCAACGGCTTCGGGCATGATGCGGATCAGGCTGTTATGATTGGGCAGACGACGCTTGCCCAACACCACAGCCTCTTGTGCAAAATAATGGGAGTGCTCAGGAAATTGGTTGATGATCAAAGCGGCAATGATGCCAATATCGCGCGCACTGGTGATCTGGCGCGGATCAAAAAGGCCGTTCGGGTTTTCAAAATGCGTGGCAGACAATCCCATGTCCTTGGCCACATCATTCATTTCTTTCGCAAAGTTTTTAACTGTGCCGCTGGTGCCTTCAGCCAGCACATAAGCCATGTCATTGGCCGAATAGACCAGCATGGCCTGCAAGGCGAGATCAACCGTCACCATGGTGCCTGTTGGCAAGCCAGTGTGGCTGGCGGGTTGCGAATGAGCCAAGGCCGAAATTGGAATTTTTTGGTCGAGCTTTAACACACCAGAGCGAATTTTTCGGAAGACGACATAACCAGTCATCAATTTGGTAAGAGAAGCGGGGTACCACGGTTCACCTGCTCGCTCTTGGCTGATCACTTCACCGGTAAAGGCATCAAACAAAAGCGAAGGACCCGTGTTGCTGACAGTCTTATCCTCAGCCCAAGCTGCAGAACATGAGGAGGCAATGACTGAAAAGCCAAACGCACACAACACAACTATTCGCAACACCAGGCTCAAATTGCCATCACTCCAAGAGAACTAACTTTATTGGCCTAATCCAAACTGAACGCGCAATCAACAGCGAATGCGCCGCAGACATTTGCCATGCTCTTACCATAATTTTAGGATTGGTGCCCTTGGAGGGACTTGAACCCCCACTCCTCTCAGAAGCGGATTTTGAGTCCGCCGCGTCTACCATTCCACCACAAGGGCCAAAACCGCTTTTTACCGTTTTGTTGGCACTCCTCTAAACGGGGAAGCCTTG
>JAYTSN010000302.1:0-3467 GCA_043745625.1 Aestuariivirga sp.
GAACCCACGGCGCATATTGGCAAGCCCTCCAACAACGCTATGGCACACACCGCATTCACATCTATTGTGATGCTGAAAATCTCTTTATCCCAACAGAAAAACTCTTGGCCGCCCAACCGCTCGCAACCCATGTCTATGTGTGCGGCCCACAAGGCATGATTAAAGGCGTTCTGGGCAAAGCGCGCGAATTGGGTTGGCCCAAAGAAAGCCTGCACTCAGAAGAATTCCTCGCCCCACCACCCGGCAAATCATTCCACGTAAATTTTCAAAAATCAGCCAAACAAGTCGAAGTCGGCACCCATCAAAGCATCTTGGAAGCCGCCGAAGCCGCAGGCATCGATGCGCCTTATCTCTGCCGTGGCGGTGCGTGTGGCCAATGCGAAACCAATGTGATTGCGTGTGATGGCGCAATTGAACATCATGATATTTTTCTGGAACCAGAAGACAAAGCATCAGGCAAAAAGATTATGATCTGCGTGTCGCGCTTCAAAGGCCAGAGTCTGATACTTGATCTTTAAAGGATGATGAGATGAATATAAAGTTCAGACAAGAAACCTTCCGCCATGATTTCACGGCGCGCAATAGCCCAGAAAACATCAAGCGCTTTCCATTCCCGTTCCATGAAGACAAATATATGTATTCGGTAAACATGGAGCCACACGTGCCCGCCGGCCCTAAAGGCTATGCATTCGAAAATATGATCGATGTGGACGAGCATTATGTGGCAGAGATGGAAGACCGCGCGTTGGTGCTGAAGGAAGATCCCTTACGTTGCCAAGCCCTGCCACACATGATGCAAGCACAATGGGACACGCTGGAACTTTTGATGGAGCATCAGGCAGCAGATTACCCCGAACATTTCTCGCTGACCAAAAACGGTGATCAATGGCATTGGATCAACCGCCCCATGAACATCGATCAAAAATTTACATTCGGTGATGCCTCAACCCTGCCTTATGAGCCGATGGAATATATCACCCGCCAATCGCAAGGTGATTTCTGCATTGTTGATCAGCGCGATGGCCAACTGTGGATGGATGCAGGCATGGTCACCACGCAGGCTGATTGGTCGCTGGATTTTGATATTGGCATGAACTTCATGGAATGGCACGGTCCAGTGCCATTGGCGCACCAACTGGGTGTGTTTGATCGTGCGTTGAAATTTCTATTGAACTTGCAACAAGGAAAACCAGTTCGCCGATTGAATTGGACAATGACAATAAACCCGCGCCTTGATACCAGCCCGGAGAATTATCCAAAATGGGGCCAAGACCGATTAACGGTAACGCCAGAGAATGTCGGCAACAAAGTTCATTTGCGTTGTGAACTGCAAAGCCTGTGGCGCCTGCCGCGGTCAAATGCCATCCTGTTCGTGATCCGCTGTTATCTCATCAAGATGGAAGAACTGGCCACCGTGCCGAAATGGGCGAGGCGCTTCCACCGTGTGCTGCGCGATCTGCCGCCAGAACTTGTGGATTACAAAGGCCTCACGCGCTTCCGTCCGATGACGGTCGAATGGCTTTCAAAATTTGATGACGGAGCAACCACCAGCTCCGGCATTTTTCCAGATTAAAAATGGTAAACTTGGCATCTAATCCTTCTTCCTCACTTCATCCTTCCCCCTCGCGGGGAAGGTGGATCGCGCCTCTTTCTCGGCGCGAGACGGAAGGGGGGACGGTGCCACCCACGAAGTGCGTTGCCCCCCACCCGGCGCTGCGCGTCACCTTCCCCGCGAGAGGGAAGGGTAAGTTTTTAGATTCACGATCAAAGGAACCAAAATGACCAGAGTTGCTGTAATCGGCGCAGGCCCATCGGGCCTTGCAGTTTTGCGCGCCTTCCAATCTGCCGCCAAAAAGAAAGCCAAAATTCCAGAAGTGGTTTGCTTTGAAAAACAATCAGATTGGGGCGGGTTGTGGAATTACACATGGCGCACAGGGCTTGATGAACATGGCGAACCTGTCCACGGTTCCATGTATCGCTACCTCTGGTCAAACGGCCCGAAGGAATGTTTGGAATTTGCCGACTACACATTCGAAGAACATTTCGGCAAAGCCATTCCGTCTTATCCGCCGCGCGCTGTGTTGTGGGATTACATCAAGGGCCGCGTCGAAAAAGCCAAGGTGCGCAAGTGGGTGCGCTTTTCTACGCCGGTGCGCATGGTAGAATGGGATGCCAAGAAAAAGAAATTCAATGTCACCGTGCATGACCGTGTCAAAGATAAAATGTACACCGAGCAGTTTGATAATGTGGTGGTGGCGTCAGGCCATTTTTCCACACCACAAGTACCAGAATTCCCCGGCATCAAAACCTTTGCTGGTCGCGTCATGCACGCCCATGATTTCCGCGATGCGCTGGAATTCAAAGGCAAGCATGTGTTGATCGTCGGTCGCAGCTATTCTGCCGAAGACATTGGTTCGCAATGCTGGAAATATGGCGCGGCTTCTGTCACCGCAACCTATCGTTCCAAGCCCATGGGCTTCACGTGGCCGAAGAATTTTGAAGAGCGCCCTTTGCTGCAAAAACTCGAAGGCAAAGTGGCAACGTTTAAAGATGACTCAACCAAAGAAGTCGATGCGATTATTCTGTGCACCGGCTATCAACATCACTTCCCCTTCCTACCCGAAGATTTGCGCTTGAAGACAACCAATCGCCTCTGGCCAATGGATCTTTACCGCGGCGTATTCTGGGAGGGCAATCCAAAGCTCTCTTACATCGGCATGCAAGACCAGTTCTACACCTTCAATATGTTCGATGCCCAAGCTTGGTATGTGCGCGACCAAATTATGGGCCGCATCAAATTGCCGAAATCCGATGTGATGAAGAAAGATTCAAAAGCCTGGCGCAAACGTGAAGAAAAACTCGAAGATGCCGAGCAAATGATTTGGTTCCAGGGTGACTATGTAAAACAACTGATCGAAGCCACGGATTATCCCACCTTCGACATCGAAGCCGTAAACAAAACCTTCATGGTGTGGGAGCACGATAAAGCCGCAGATATCATGGGCTACCGCAACAAGTCTTACCGCTCATTGATGACCGGCAACCAACAACCCACCCACCACACCCCGTGGCTCGAAGCAATGGACGATTCACTCGAAGCTTTTATGAAAGTGAATTAGATCACCCCAACCCCTGTCACCATCTGCCCCCCTGTCACCCCTGTCACCCCTGTCACCCCTGTCACCCCTGTCACCCCTGTCATCCACCCCAGCCCCTGTCATTGCCGGACTCGTTCCGGCAATCCATGGTGACGCATGCGCAATGTGCAATACAGCAAAGCGATTGAAGTAAACCTCGCAACCCAAGCCCACCTTGAATCGCTGCGCTATAATCGACACAAGTAACGCGGATGAATGGATCACCGGAACAAGTCCGGTGATGACAGTTTGGGTTGGAGTCACTCTTCTCACCCGTGTCATTCACCCCACCCCCTGTCATTGCCGGACTCGTTCCGGCAATCCATGGTG
>JAYTSN010000303.1:0-1096 GCA_043745625.1 Aestuariivirga sp.
GCCGGCACTTTCAATTTCTTCGGCAATGTCTTGAGCGCTGCGGCGCTTGGTGCCTTTGAAAGCCATGTGTTCCAGAAAATGAGCAACGCCATTTTCTTCAGGGTTTTCATCACGGGCACCGGCTTTAATCCAGACCCCTAAAGCAACAGACTCCAAATGTGGCATGTTGTGCGTTAGTACATGCAGCCCGTTTGGCAGCTTTGAAATTTCAACAGACATTCACTCTCCCATTTTACTTTTGCGCGTTTTACGCGCGCGTCGCTTTAACTTTGGGAGAGGATCAATGCCTTTACCGCAGCTTCGCTGTTTGGAAGTACTTTGAAGGTTTCTTTGGCATTCATCAAGTGAGATAAACGTTGAGGTAAATTTGGTCTGATTTTTGTCGCGGCCTCGACTGCATCCGGGAATTTGGCGGGGTGGGCCGTGGCTAAGGTGACCATGGGTGAGGATGTGTTGGTCTTTTGGGCAACGGCGTAGCCAACCGCTGTGTGAGGATCCAGCAATTCGCCCGTTTTTCTTAAAACTTCTGCCATGGTTTTATCAGCGTCGGCATCAGATGTGGCGCTGGAATCGAATTCTGCACGGATTGATTTGATGGCCTCTGATTTCAAGGCGAATGCGCCAGATTGCTTAAGCGACTCCATGGCGCTGCGAACGGCGGCTGGATCATTGTTATTCGCCAGATAGACAAGGCGTTCGAAATTGCTCGACACCTGAATATCCATCGAAGGGCTGGTGGTGGCGTGCACGCCGGTCACTGTGTAGCGACCGGTTTTCAAGGTGCGGTCGAGAATGTCATTGCTGTTGGTGGCGATAACCAATCGGTCGATATCCAACCCCATGCGCTTTGCTGCCAAACCAGCAAAGACGTTGCCGAAATTGCCAGTGGGCACTGTGAAACTCACGGCGCGGTCGGGCGCGCCCAATTGCAGGCTCGCGTAAAAATAATAAACAATCTGCGCCATGATACGGGCCCAGTTGATGGAGTTCACGCCAGCCAGGCCCACTTCATCACGGAATTTCAAATCATTGAACAGTGCTTTGACGATGGCTTGGCAGTCATCAAAGTTTCCTTCGATGGCGATATTATGAACCG
>JAYTSN010000304.1:0-9979 GCA_043745625.1 Aestuariivirga sp.
CACCATCATAGCCGGACTACTCGACCGGCATATTCGTGTTTGTTTGCGCCCGCGCAACCCTTCACTTTCTTTCACCGAAACGGAATAACCGTTTTCATAGAGCGACGAGTCTTGGGCTACCCCCTGAGCAATTTATGCAGTGTCGCCACCGTTGATTGATCCGCCACACCATCCACTAGCGCCGTCCTAAAATGCCGCTGAAATGCCTCAATCACAATTTTTGTGTGCGCATCAAACGAACCACTCACATCAATGCCATAACCATAAAGCTTCAGCATCGCCTGCAGCGCCATCACAGCATCACCCGAATCGCCAGACTGCAAAAACGTGCCACCTTTAATTGGCTCAGGCTCAACCCAATGGCCAATGCCTTGTGCATGCAAATAAGCCCAATCAAACTTTTCACCAGGATCAACCTTGCGCCCGGGTGCCACATCCGAATGCGCCAAAAAATTGCGCCCTATAATCGAATGCCGCTTCGCCAAATCCTTACATAAAGCAGCAACAGCAGCCATTTGCACTTTCGGAAAATCCGGATAGCCCATCGAATGCCCGACATTCTGAATCTCAATCCCAATTGATGCAGAATTGATATCCTGGTCATCATGCCAACGTGAAAGCCCAGCATGCCAAGCCCGCGCAGCCTCATCAACCATCTGCACGATACCACCAGCTTCATCGATCAGATAGTGCGACGACACTTCAGATTCTTCGTTGCACAACCAGTCGCAAGCCTTCTGCGCCTCGCTCATGCCGGTGTAGTGAAGAATAACAATTCTGATTTCGCTTCCCGCAGCGCGCTCACCAAAATTTGGCGATGGCTGAACAAGATGCGGCAATAAAGTACCAATCAACTAAGCTAATTCCTTTTCCAAAACGCCATAAGCGTCATTGATCCGCGACAAACGATCCGTCGCCAGCTTCACCATTTCATCAGGAACGCCAGCCGCAATCTGCCGGTCAGGATGGAGTTCCTTCACAAGCGATCTATACTTGGATTTGATTAAAGCAAAATCAGCACCAGGCTCCACCCCCAATACTTCATAAGGATCATCCTTCAACGAAATATGGCGCGAACGGATGCGCGCGAAATCAACTTTCGCAAATCCAAAAATTTCGGCAACATTTTCAAGATAGTGCAATTCATTTTCATCAACCACGCCATCAGCCTTAGCGATATGGAACAACCCGTCCAAAACACTTTCAAGCACTGATGATTTTAAATCGAACAACTTGGCCACTTGCGCTGCGTATGTTTCAAAACCAGCCACATCTTGTTTCGCCAAATTAAACACGCGCTCTACCGCAGGCCGATCTTTTTCAGGAACATGAAAAACTTGAGCAAAGGCCTGCACTTCATCATCGGTAACGACACCATCGGCCTTGGCCATTTTGCCACCCAGCGCAATCATACCAATGGTGAACGCTATCGATTTCTCTGGAGGCGTGTCATGCTCCTGCCCCAATCCGATCAAGCTCGAAATCGAATCTCCAATACCAACAACTGCTTCAGAAATGCGTGCCCAAACCGTCATGATAGCACCCTAGTCAAATCAGATTTCGAAAATCAGGTCAGGCTGTTTTGCGAAAATAGTAAGCTGTTTTAAAAACCGGGGTATCAACATCAAGCCCTTGCGCCAAACGTTGTTCCACATGCCATGCTCGCCCAGCTGTCCAAAGTGTCGCCGCCAAAACCGGAATGGCGATTAAACCCAACAATACATAAAGAGCAATATCAGGAAGCCCAACCAGCTTCACCACTGCCCAAACCGATGCAGCAGCAGCAGCGCCAACCAAACAAAATGTTAAAAGAGTAACACCAGAAGCAGCGAGAAAACATCCAAAAGGACTGAACGCTTGCGAGCTGGCTTTGGGTTGAACGTCAGGCTTGATAATTTCTTGTTCCATACCGCAAAATATGCCTTGCTGAACCAGCTTTTGCAAGTGCGAACAACTGCGTCACGAAAGCATCGTAAAATAGACAGTTTCTAAGCCGCTTGTTCTTGAGGAGGTACGCCGAGGCCAATCATCCGGCAAATGGGATAAACCAAATCAGCGCGGTTCAAAGTGTAGAAGTGGAATGCATCAACGCCCTCTCGCTCCAAGGCTTGCACCTGCTCGGCCGCCACCATCGCCGCCACCAAATTTCGCGTCTCAGGATCTTTATCCAACCCGGCAAAACGCGCCGTCATGGCTGGCGGAATATGCGCTCCACATTTTCCTGCAAACTCTTGCGCTTTGGCAAAATTCGTGATCGGCAAAATTCCTGGAAGAAGTTTTATGTTGATCCCCCGTGCGGCAATCCGGTCGCGCAACCTGAGAAAAAACGAGTTATGAAAAAAGAATTGCGTAATGGCATGGGTCGCACCATGATCGGCCTTATCGGCCAAAAACGCCAAATCTTCTTCAATCGAAACAGACTCTGGATGTTTCTCGGGATAGGCTGAAACCGAAACTTGAAAATCAGCAATCTCGCGAATGCCGCGCACCAAATCGGCAGCATTGCGGTATCCATCGGGATGAGGGCTAAACCTTGTGCCAACACCAGCTGGCGGATCGCCGCGCAAAGCCAAAATATGGCGCACCCCAACATTCCAAAAATCGCGAACAACAGCGTTCACTTCTTCTTTTGAGGCTCCCACACAAGTCAGATGAGCAGCCGGTGCCAATCCTGTCTCTTTCACAATCCGGCTCACAGTATTTAAAGTCCGGTCCCGCGTTGTCCCGCCTGCGCCATAAGTTACCGAAACGAAATCTGGTCTTAACAGTTCAAGACGTCGCAGCGACTGCCAGAAGGCAACTTCCGCCTCGCCTGCCTTTGGCGGAAAAAACTCAAATGAAACTGAAAGCTTTATACTCATCATCAATTCATACCTGTTGAAACATTCAGTCGACCAATCTGCTGTGTGGCATTCGTATTCTCTGCCAACCAAAGCGAAACCGTTAGCCCCATGCGCGCATTGACATATGGCGGTGGCAAAACTTCATGCTTGATCAAACCTAACCCCGCCCTAGCCATCCACCCCGCCATATGCTCGCTCGAAATCCCAAGTCGCCGATGAGCATGTTGGTCTCGCAACTCCTCAAAATCATGTGGCGCAAAATCAACGATTAGAATCTTGCCCCCAGGTACTAAAATACGAACAGCTTCAATAAGCGCGCGCTGCGGATCGTCCAAAAAGTGCAACACTTGGTGGATCGTCACCAAATCCGCAAAACCATCTGCAAACGGCAGCGCATAAATATCTGCCTGTCGCACCTGAGCATTACGAATTTTACGTGTTTCCAAATTAGCCCGCGCAATGGCCAGCATCTCGCGGCTCGTATCCAACCCAAACAAATTATTGGCGCGGTCACTCAGCAATTCTAAAATCCGCCCGGTTCCTGTTCCCAGGTCAACACCGTTATCAAACTTGGATTTTTCTAAAAGTCCCAACATCGCCTGTTCAACATCAGCTTCACGCACATGTAACGAGCGGAGCTTCGCCCAGTCGGCGGCATTGGTTCTAAAATAATCGTCCGCCCGCCCCTGTCGCTGTTGGCGAATATCTTCGAGCCGCAAAAGATCAGCAGCCAAAAGTTCGTCCGTGGCTGGCAACATATCAACCAACGCTCTTGCAAGCGCCCCGCTGCGCCCCTGCTCACGCAAGCGAAACAAAACCCAGTTTCCCTCTTTGTGCCTTGAGATTAGCCCAGCCTCAGCCATCAATTTTAAATGCCGACTAACCCGCGGCTGGCTCTGCTTCAGCACAAATGTTAGCTCTGTAACGTTTAATTCTCCATGCGAGAGCGCAAAAAGAATCCGAATGCGGGTCGTTTCCGCCACAGCTTTCAATCCGGCTAATAATTCTTCCATCACAAAACCTCAATAATCTATATAAACATATCTTTATATAGATTGCAATCGCAATACGTATTATGATAGAGAATAGTCGCAATTGAGTTATTGGGTGGTAGCTTGATTTTTGTCTCAACTCTGCCCAAATTAACTGGAACAAAAAGCACAACAATTTATTGTATCATTTAACTTCACTGAGGCTTTAATGAAATACCCCATATCCCGCCGAAATTTTACTTTTGGTTTGTTCGCAACTGCAAGTTCGCTGGCACTGGCAAATGTTGCGTTCGCCGATCCGGGCGCTGAAAATTACGTTCAAAAACTGGGCGTTGAAGTCGTCAACTTAGCCAATGGTGGAAAGCGCGGAGATAAGGCCCTTCAAAATCGTTTTTCAGCATTGCTCTCCCGGTATATTAACATACCGAGCGTTGCAAATTTCGCGCTTGGCCTCAACAAGGGCGATCTGCCGCCGGGTGATAAAACGATGTTCTACGGATTGGTATCCAATTACGCCGCTGCACTTTTCGTTTGGTATGTCGACGACTTTAAAGGCGACGATCTGAAAATTCAGGGTTCAGACGAGCAAGGCAAATTTATCACAGTCGATACAGGTATCGTTGGCGGCGGTTTAGGAAATGAAAAACTTCGCTGGCGGGTAGTAAAGCAAGGCGATGGTTACCGTGTGTCAGATCTGAATATAAAAGGCGTTTGGCTGACAATCGCCATGAAAAAACTTTTCACAGATACACTAAGATCTTCGAACGGCGATTTCAAAGCCTTATACGCAAAATTGCGTGAAGCGCAGAGCTGGTAATTTTCGAGTGATTGAGAATTTTACTCATCATTAACCATGTTCGACTGACATGGATTCTGGTAAATACGAATCATGATTTCACGACGCACCCTTCTTGCTAGTTTTTCTTTGCTCTTCGCCAAAAATGCTTTGGCCGAAGTTCATCTATCTGTGTCATTCATGAACCTTGTCGGCAGAGATATGTTGCATGCCCACCGTCAAGGAACAGTCTCAGCATTTATGCGCGTCATTCAACGTTATGCTGATGTTCCAGGCATTTCAACTTATCTGTTGGGCGAGTACGAAGTTCCCAAATCATCCCAGGATCAATATCGCCGAGGCGTAGCAAATTTTATATCGCGCTATTTTGCCGAGCAATCCCGCAAATATCCTATCGCCAAATTTGAAATGGGTGAAGCGACCACTGGCGACAACAAAGATATTTTCGTGGCTTCGAAAGTTTATCTAATGTCAGGCCAAGTTTATAATGTGTCTTGGCATTTGTCCTGGATTGACGGAAACTACAAAGTTATCGACGCCAAAGTGTTGGGCTTTTCCCTCACCTATTGGGAACGCGGCGATTTTACCCAATTTCTAAAAAAGAATAATGGCGATGTTAACGTTTTGATCGCCGCACTCAATCGCCAGAATTAATTAACCTTGGACGTTCAAAATAAGCAACTGATGGGGAGTCAGTTGATGATGCGTTTTGATTTTGGATTTGCGTCGGCACTTACTTTGGCTGCTCTGCTCAGCGCCTGCTCAACTCAAATTGAAAAACCTTATTTCCGCACAGAAGACGTTAAGTCACCAGTAAGCAATTGCAGCGTTGATCCACGATCACTTGGCAACGTTGAACGAATTCCCGATTTCTCAGAACACAACGGCTGTGGTGGCCGAAATGTCTACAACGTTTATGATATCAGCGGCGTAACATTCAGTCAGCCTGCAGTGATGCGCTGCGAAGTGGCCGACACACTGGCGGAATGGATTGCAAATACTGTTCAACCGCGAGCCAAAGCAATTTTTGGCCAAAACATCGTATCGTTCAAAGTTGCCGCATCATACGCCTGCCGCCCACGCAACAATGTGAGTGGCGCAAAGCTTTCTGAACATGGCATGGCCAACGCCATTGATATTGCCGCATTCACCTTGGCCAATGGCATGGAAATCAACGTGCTCGATGATTGGTATTCCGGGCCCAGCGAAAACCGCGCATTCTTACGCGCTATCAGAAGCGAAGCCTGCGGACCATTCCATACAGTCTTGGGCCCCGGCTCCGATGCTGATCACAGAGATCACATCCATCTCGACCTGCAAAAAGAAAGAGGCGGCGGAGCCTATTGCCATTAAGCCTTTTTGATATGCGTGCGCCTGCCAAACCAAACACATGTGGCCACGACAAAAGCAAACGCAAGCGACCGCAAAGTCAGCGCCTCACCCATCAATCCCCAAGCTGCAATTTGCGTCATAAATGTCTGCAACAATTGAACCTGGCCCACGCGGGCAACGCCACCAGTGGCCAAGCCCTTGTTCCAAGCAAAAAAACCAATCAGCTGACTCATCAGTGCGAGGTAAATAAAGCAAAGCCAACTTTGAAGAGACTCGCCGCCCGTAACGCCTTGCGCAAAATAAAGTGTGAGGGGCAATGTCAGCGGTAAAGCCACAACCAGCGCCCAACAAATAACCTGCCACCCACCTAACTTTCGCGCTAAATTGCCACCAGCAGCATACCCCATCGAAGCCGCAATAACCGCAAGCACCAACAGGCTGTCAGCTCCATGCAAAGCGACACCACCATCCCACAACGCGTAAACCACAACTGCGGCCGAGCCCAACAAACTCCAAGCCCAGAATGCAATTGATGGCCGCTCGCCTGCAAATATCGTGCTCATAAAAGCCGTTCCCAATGGCAACAGAGCAAGCACCACGCTCCCATGCGAAGCAGGTGCCGTTTTCATCGCGCTCGTCGATAAAACCGGAAACCCAAAAATCACACCCAGAACGATGAAGAACAGTTGCTTTAAATCGGCAAGATCAGGCCAAGACTGCCTCGACAAAATCAATATAGGGCCAGCGACACAAGCAGCCAGAACTGTGCGCCCGATGCTGATAAACAGCGGATTGAACTCCCTCACCGCAATATGCGAAAACGGTAGCGTCAGCGAAAATATCGCAACCCCAATAAACCCCCAAATATAACCTCGCGTTGTTTCGGTCACGAAATCAGCATGCCGTTAGACTTCCAAACGGGATTAATTTTGGGTCGTCCAGCAACCAAATTATAATGCTTCTCAATATTTGGATGGCGCACAAACACCGATTTAAGATCAGGTGCCCAGCTAATCATCATGGCAACATAAATATCAACCGCGCTAAACACCTCGCCCAAAACATAAGGCCCCTGCTCCAACTCTTTGGCAAATATATCAAAATCCCGGTTCAAGTCGATCTCGGCCTTGGCTTTAATGCCCGCTTCAGCACCCGCATCAACGGAATATCGCGCCGAATAAAAATAACGCAAATCCGCCATATAAACCGCCGACGCAAAATATAGCATCCAACGCAAATATTTTGAACGGAGCGGCGAATTAAACGAAGGTGCAAGGTCGGCCTCTGGATAAAGATCAGCCAGATAAATGACCATAGCCGCACTTTCAGTCATCAAGCTGTCATCCGGCAACTGCAAGCTTGGCACCTCTCCGCGAGGATTAATGGCCAAATAGTCTGCAAAGCCCTGTCCGGAACGGGGAACGTCGACTAGAGTAGTCTGAACACCACATTCAGCCAACACAGCCTCAACCGCAGCGGAACCGGAACCAGAACGCATATAAAGGGTAAACATGAACTTCTCCTTTGGGCCAGACACATTTCCGCCTATAGTAAAGCCAATACAACAAGAGTCGTTAGAACCAAGGAATAACTCTGCCATGGTGCAGGCCCCGGCCCCCGCAAAACGCAATGTCCGTTTTTCTTATTCAACGGCTGATCAACCATTGCTGCAACGTGCCGTTATTCAAGCCATCGAAAAATTCGGTGGCCAACGCAAACTCAAAAAACTTTATGTGACTCATCAAGAAAACTTGAAACGAGGCGATGGTTTCTTCGACTCCGCCATGCGGCTTTTGAGAATCAACATAAAATACGAAGTCGACACTTTGGCGCAAGTGCCGAAAACAGGCCCGGTCGTATTCATTTCTAATCACCCTTATGGCGTGCTTGATGGCATCAGCCTCACATGGCTTGCCCTCCAAGTTCGTGCCGACACAAAAGTTCTGGCAAATGACGTGCTGTGCCAAGCGCCCGAAGCCGCCGCAAACCTTCTGCCCGTTGCGTTTGCACCCACACGCGAAGCGCGCGAAACAAATGTAAATTCCAGACGCCAGGCACAAGAATGGTTGAAAGCCGGACACGCCGTTGGAATTTTCCCAGGTGGCGGCGTATCAACTTCCGAACAAGCACATAAAGGCCAAGCTGTTGATCTGGCATGGGCGCCGTTCACTGCGAAAATGATCCGCATGTCCAAAGCCACAGTGGTGCCTGTATTCTTCACTGGCCAAAACAGCAGGCTCTTTCAACTCGCCAGCCACATGAGCCTTACATTGCGCCTTTCACTCGTGTTCCGCGAAACAGCAAGACGCATCGGAACAGATCTTCCAGTTCGCGTCGGCAAGCCCATTCCCTTCAGCGAAATTGAACATCTGACAGACCGCGATGAGTTGGTTGCTGAGTTACGCAAACGAACTTATGCGCTCGCCCGCCCTAGCGACATCAAAGGCGATGCAACAAATTTGCATTTGCGCCAAGGTCGTATCAAGGGTTGGAAACAATTGGTTCAAGAATAGCGGGAACGCTTTTCGAAGTTTGGCGTTATTGTGTCTAATAAAATATATGGATAGCGACTAAAGTGAAGCACACCAAAAAAATAACACTCAGCGCATTGATGCTTTTATCAATGCACAATGTTGCATTAGCCAGCGCCTGCCCTGCTGAGAGTTATATCCAATCCGCTGGAGAAGCTTTTATGGGCGCCTCGCGCAAAGGTACTGCAGCGGCATTCAGCACGGCAGCGGCGCGCTATTCAGATTTGCATGGCGTTGCACTTTTTGCCCTTGGCAATTATCGTCGCGATCTTCCTAAATCCCGAGAAACCGAATACGTGGCCCGCGCACGCACATTCATCGGAAAATTCATGGCCCAATATGGCAGCAAATTTGCGGGAAATAGCATCGCGGTGACAAGCTGTAATGAAGCTTCTGGCGGATTGATCGTCGGAACTAGATTGTCTTCCGGTCAGAACTTAACATTCCGTTTGCGCAAAGCAGGTAGCAGCTACCGCGTTCAAGATGTCAGCGTGTCGTCCATTTGGTTGGCCCAAACAATGCGCGGAAAATTCACCAGTGTGCTCCGAGAAAACAATGGCGATATTGATGCGCTGATGAGTTACTTGGGGAAGTGAATAAGCCAGTGTCGTCCAATCAGGATCTGTCTAAATCGGTCATTGCTAATGTCAGTGACATTGAAGCAGGCGATACAAGTCATTACCCTGGCGACGATGAATTGATGTCATTGAGTGCATCATTCGCACATCATTTTAAACTGACACGGTTAGGCGTCCATCATGAAAGACTGCTGCCTGGCAGGCGCTTGTCGTGGCCTCATGCTGAGGCAGACGAGGAAGAATTCGTTTATGTTATCGACGGCACACCCGATCTCTGGCTCGACGGTCATCTGCACCGCCTAAAGCCAGGCGATGGCATAGGCTTTTCTTCCGGCACAGGTATAGCCCACACAATCATCAACAACACCAAAAGCGATGTGAGATTAATTGTCGTCGGCGAGCCCTCCCGCTTCCAAGCAAGGATCCACTATCCATTACACCCCAACCGCAACACCGAAATCGCCGAACGTCATTGGAAAGACGTGCCTCCACGCGAGCTAGGCCCGCATGACGGGCGACCGGATAAAGCTAAATAATTTGGCTGGAACCTAACAATGCGCTGACCGATTGACCCCACCCTCAATTTCATTGCGTGCCGCTTGCGCGAGAAAGGCTGAACGAGTGAGCTTGCGGCGCTTGGCGGCCATGTCGATGGCCTTCAACATGCCGCGTTCCATCGAAATATTGGCCGGGACCAACCGCGCATCATTTGCAGCGAAAGGCATTGAGATGAGAAACGCGCCCGCCGCGAGCTCCGCAGCAATATCAGGATCAGCGACAATCTGTTCAATGGCGCGGGGCTTCGGCATAACCGCATCTTCAGCCCACAAGCTCAAAGCCTCCATGGCATTGCCAACCAGATCATCCATGCTATCAGCCGCAGAAAAGCATCTGGGCACATCAGGGA
>JAYTSN010000305.1:0-52759 GCA_043745625.1 Aestuariivirga sp.
AGCAATCGGGGATATCTGCAAACTCTTCTCGCCAGAAGAATGTTCAAACTACTTCACTGCTGCCGGATATGGATTCAATTGAAAGTGTGATGCTCTAGCTGGTCCCAAACTCTTGGAGAGTCCCAAACCGTTGGCCCAATCATCCTGCCGATTTCTTGGCCTGCATGATCGAGAAGTAAACTTGTGGGCAAACCGGGAACCTTGAGTTTTTGCATGATTTCAGATTCGTCGCCCTTGAAAAGAGCTAAATTCTTTATCCCGATCACGCGGTAGAATGCTTGAATCTGCTCGAAGCTGATGGGGTCCACAGAGATTGCAACAATTTGAAGATCAGCATTCTCTCCGAGCTTTTCTTGAAGTCTATCAAGCGACGGCATTTCCTCTTTGCAGGGAGGGCACCACTTCGCCCATATATTGACCAATATATGTTTTCCGTCGAAATCTGAAAAAGTCAGCTCTTTTTCACTATCATTGAAGAAGTTTACAACAGGCATTTGGGTTGGCGCTTTATGGATTTTCATAAGCGGTGGATCAATCACATATGATCCAATGAATTTGCTCGCTTTCGGCAATGCAAATCCTAGAAGTGCAATTCCGCCGACCAACGTCAACGCTTCGCGTCTGTTTGCCACGATCTTCCCTCAAACCACGTCTAACTGCCCCGTCATGCCACCGACCGAAACATGAACCCCTTCACGGTTATCGAATCTATCTGCATCTTCATTGTTTGCAATTGTACTTTTTGCATTTAAAATTGATGCTGCAGATAAACAAAACACTGTCGCAAGGAGGCGCCATTTTTTTCGACCTACTTATGCTAGATATTTCGACGTGGGGAATGTTCATCCCAACTCCGCCGTTCAGCCCTGCGTTTGTCGGGATAAACAAATCACATCCATTCATGGATTGATCCTACCTGTCACTGCGACGAAGAACATCGATAATCTCTGTAATCTTTTTGCGCTGGTCTTTCTTGTCACCACTGGCGATGGCGTGCTCAACGCAATGGCCAACATGATCGCGCAATATTTCTTCTTCGGCCCGCCGCAGTGCCGCGCGAACTGCAGAAATCAGGGTGACGATATCAATACAATAACGGCCTTCCTCAACCATGCGTGAAAGACCGCGCACTTGGCCTTCGATGCGATTGAAGCGTTTCTGAATTGCAGATTTGGTTTCCTTTTGCATGATTGACATATACCTAGTGGGGGTATAATTGTCAATTCATGACTATACCCCTATAGGGTTTATTTGGCAGTAACACAGGATGTCATGAAATGGAAACTCAGCACGCCAACAATAGTCACACGCAAGAGACGGTGCATGACAGTGCTATTGATCTTGTGTGCGGCATGACCGTTGACATTGCCACAGCCAAGCACATCTCAGTGCATCAAACTCAAAACTATTATTTTTGTGGGGCGGGCTGCAAAGCCAAGTTCCAGGCTAATCCCACCAAGTATTTGGACCTGAGCGAGAAGGTAGCTGAGCCTGTTGTGGCAGGGGCGATCTATACCTGTCCGATGCATCCGCAAATCCAGCAGGCCGGTCCGGGCTCATGTCCGATTTGCGGCATGGCTCTGGAGCCCATGACGGTGACTGCAGACAGTGGTCCCAATCATGAACTCATCGACATGACGCGCCGGTTTTGGATCGGTCTGATGCTCACTCTTCCGGTATTTATTCTGGAGATGGGCGGGCATGTGACGGGCCTTACCATGTTGCTTGGTCAACAGCTTTCAAATTGGATTCAATTGGCGTTGGCCACTCCTGTTGTGCTGTGGGCGGGGTGGCCGTTTTTTGTGCGTGGGTGGCAATCTCTCAAAACCCGCAATCTCAATATGTTTACGTTGATTGCCATGGGAACAGGCGTGTCGTGGATTTATAGCATCATCGCAACGGTTGCTCCCAACATCTTTCCATCTCAATTCACCCAAATGGGCGGTGCAGTTTCGACTTATTTTGAGGCGGCAGCAGTGATCACCGTGCTGGTTCTTTTGGGGCAGGTTCTGGAGCTTCGCGCCCGTGACCAAACATCAGGTGCCATTAAAGCTTTGCTCAATCTCGCCCCAAAAACCGCAAGGCTTATTGGCACGGATGGCTCAGAGCAGGATGTAGCGCTGGAAAGCATCGCGGTTGGTGACATGCTAAGGGTGCGACCCGGCGAAAAAGTGCCGGTGGATGGCATGATCACCGATGGGCAATCGTCGCTGGATGAGTCCATGGTCACAGGGGAATCAATGCCTGTCAGCAAGACTGTCAATGCTAAAGTCATTGGTAGCACGATGAATGCAAGCGGCAGCTTTGTGATGCGGGCCGAGAAAGTTGGCAGTGACACCATGCTGGCGCGTATCGTGCAGATGGTTGCCAATGCCCAGCGCAGCCGCGCACCCATTCAGCGTATGGCGGACAAAGTTTCCGGCTGGTTTGTACCTGCGGTCATCGTCGCATCGGCACTGGCCTTTGCCGCTTGGTCGTTATGGGGGCCCGAACCCAGATTGGCCTATGGGCTTGTCGCCGCAGTTGCTGTTTTGATTATCGCCTGCCCCTGTGCCTTGGGTCTTGCAACGCCCATGTCGATCATGGTGGGCGTTGGGCGTGGGGCCCAGGCCGGTGTTCTCATTCGTGATGCAGAAGCCTTGGAACGCATGGAAAAAATTGACACCGTCATCGTGGATAAAACCGGCACGCTGACAGAAGGCAAACCCTCCGTCACGTCAATTCTCGTGGTAGAGGGGCAAGATGAAAACGAAATGTTGCGTTTGGCGGCTTCAATTGAGCACGCGAGTGAACACCCTCTTGCAGCCGCAATTGTGAAGGCTGCCAGCGCGCGCAATCTGGAGCTTGCCAAAGTCATGGGTTTTGATGCGCCATCAGGCAAAGGAGCCATCGGCATGGTCGAGCGCAAACGCGTGGCCATTGGCAATGCAAAATTCTTGGGCGAGTTGAACATCGCCGTAGACAGCCTTTCGGGAAAATCAGATGCGCTGCGCGCCGATGGCGCAACGACGGTTTTTGTCGCGATTAATGGTAAGCTGGCTGGAGTCATCGGCATCGCCGACACGGTGAAAGCAACAACGCCACAGGCCCTAGCGGCATTGCGTGAAGTTGGCATTCGCATTGTCATGCTCACAGGTGACAACCACATTACGGCTGAAGCCATCGCCAAACGGCTTGGCATTACTGAAGTGGAAGCGGATGTGCTGCCGGATAAAAAAGCCGATGTTGTAGCGAAGTTGAAAGCCCAGGGCCGCATTGTGGCCATGGCAGGAGACGGCGTGAACGATGCGCCAGCACTTGCCGCCGCTGATGTTGGCATTGCCATGGGCACCGGAACGGATGTGGCAATGGAAAGTGCTGGAGTGACACTATTGCGCGGCGATCTTACGGGCATTGTTCGTGCCAGAACATTGTCCAAGGCAGTCATGGGCAACATCCGCCAAAATCTGTTTTTCGCCTTTATCTATAATGCAGCGGGTATTCCCATTGCAGCGGGTGTGCTTTATCCTATGTTCGGTATTCTGCTCTCGCCGATGATTGCCGCTGCGGCGATGGCCCTGAGTTCGGTGAGTGTCATTGGCAATGCGCTTCGCTTGCGCAGTGCATCACTCTAAACCCAACAGACCATGGATATTGCAATCTATGCCAGCTTGTTTCTTGTTGCTTTCGCCGCCGCAACAATTCTGCCGCTGCAATCAGAATTGGTTGTGGTTGGCTTGTTGGTTGACGGCAGCCAACCGTGGCCTGCCATTGTCGCTGTCGCGAGTGTCGGAAACATATTGGGGTCGATTGTGAATTGGATGTTGGGTCGCTCCTTATTGCGCTTTCAGACAATGCGCTGGTTTCCGGTCAACCGGGAAAGCCTGGCGCGCGCCGAGAACTGGTACCGGCGCTTTGGCAGGGGAACGTTGCTGCTCAGTTGGCTACCTTTCATTGGCGATCCATTGACCGTCGTTGCTGGTGTATTGCGTGAGCCCCTTTGGTCATTCGCTGTGCTCGTTGGAGTTGCCAAGACTGCACGATATTTGGTGCTCACGGCGCTTACATTGAATTTCACGACTTAACGTGGCACTGCATCTGATTTCGAATTTAAGCCGTAAAAAAAGTTTGACCCGCCACCTTCTGGCACAACAAAAAGGAAGACCACATGAAGAAAATTATTGTTGCGGCTGCAATACTCACGGCCCTTACGGGTGCAGCACTTGCCAATGATTGCCCAAATCTCATCAAGAAAGATGAAGACACGGCCAAAATGATGCCTGGCGATGCCGCCACCGTGATCAAGGTGAACGAGAAAATTGCACTCGCGAAGAAGGAACACGAAGCAGGCAATCACGATGCGTCAGTCATTGCCGCTCAGGAAGCGTGGAAGCTTCTTGGAATGTAACTGCTATCCGTTACCTATTATTGTGGCCTAGGCCTTGCTCGGGCCGTTCATTTGAGTTCCGCCCATTCAATTCCTGTAGATATCCCGCAAATTGTTTTTCAAGTGTAACCTAGGTGTAACCCAGAGCGACTTTTCAAGCTGGCTGGTACAAAAGGAAAACCCGCTATCTCATTAAGATAACGGGCTTCTATTTGGTTGCGGGAGCCTGCAACCTTCACTGGTCAATATCCCTCTTGTCCGGCGCGCTGCTTAAATGCGGGTGCTTGTGGCATTCGAGTGTTCCGGCGTTATGCGCCGTGCCTTTCGTGACCTCGGCCATGACGCTTGGTCGCTCGACCTGAAACCCGCAAAAGACGGCAGCCAGTTCCACATCCAAGAGAATTTCTTCAACCACATAGACAACTGGGGGGGTATAATCTTTTGATTGCCCACCCTGATTGCACCTATTTGACCGTGGCTGGCCTTCACTGGAATAAGCGCGGCAGGCTGGGGCCTGACGGTCGCCCACGCTGGATGCACACGGCGGATGCTATCGAAGACTGCCGCCGAATCCTAAACGCGCCATTTCCGCACATCATCATGGAAAACCTAATCGGCTGCCTATCGACCGCCATTCGCAAGCCGGATCAGATTATACAGCCAAACCAATTTGGCGACGACGCAAGCAAGGCGACATGCCTCTGGCTGGTAAACGTTCCGAAGCTGACGATTGATCCGGCAGCGCGTTGCCTAGGGCGCAGGGAGGAGTGGCCACGCGGTTCTGGCAAGATGGTCGAGCGCTGGAAAAACCAGACCGACAGCGGCCAGAACAGGTTACCGCCATCGCCAGATCGGGCCGCACTTCGGGCTGAAACCTATCCAGGTTTCGCGGCGGCGCTGGCGAAGCACATCACTGAGAAGAGGGTAGCATGAAGGGCAAGAACATAGCCTCGCCAGACGGCACAAACATGGGCAAGATGATCGCCAAGTTCTGCGATGATGCCGAACCAGCCGCCCGTCTCAAAATGCCAGAACTGCCACCGCGTTGTTCAAGCTGCGCCTTTCGCGTCGGAACGCACCTTCCTAACAACTCGCCTGGCACCCAAATGGACGCACTGAAATGCACCATGGAAGGTGTGCCTTTCTATTGTCACCAAAAAGAACGCAAGGGTTGTCTTTGCAGCGGATGGTCAATAATGATGCTTTCCACGGACGAGCCGAATTTCGTGAAGGCTGATTGGGAGTTCACATGAGCATTATCAAATGGCTGATTGACCGCCGCGTTGCAAAGAGGCTGGCCGCAACATTGATTGAGACCATGGGGCCGGACGCGGCTTGGCAATACATGTTCGCACGGGCGCGTAACCTTTCACTGCCAGAGGACGAGCGTTCAAGTGCGCTCCGAACATTGCGCCAAATCGAACGGGCAACAGGCGTGAAGCGACAGCCCGACACGGCAACGCGATATCTGCAATAACCTTTCCGGTGACATCAACGAAATGGTCAATAAAAAAGGCCCGCCCCACTTAAGGGACGGGCGAATATAGAAATTGCGCATAAACGCAAGTCGTCAAGAATGCTTGGCAAACGACCTGATTAGGTCAGTCTAACTTGGTTAAATTCCAGCGGCGGCATTAAGCTATGCAATGAACTTGTCGCGGTCGAATTCCATCATTGTGGCGTTGCATCCGCGAAGGAAAAGTGCAAACGGCTTGTGGCCATCGCCCTTGTCCAGCACCAGCATATCGTCGGCCATGCGGCAACCAAGAACAGTCCTGCAATTTTGATATTTCTCATTTCAGCACCCGTTTAATTGTGCCATCCAAGAACATGTAGCCAAGGATGATCTTTGAAACGATGTCCATGTCCGGCGAGAGCGCGTAGATCACGATATGATAGTCGCCAAGGCCAAGAGCCTCTATCATAAAGCGCCCGAACCAGTAGAGCGCCACAGCCCACATGAGCAGCGCCTTTGGCCTTCGCATTTCGGCGTAAGGCAACTCAGCGATTTGCAAATCACGCTGCGCTTGACGGCGTTGCAACTCATATGCAGCCATGTTCACGTCAGCCGTGATCTTGGCCTTTTCGAGTTCATTGGCCGAGGCCAGTTTTTCGTTCTGCGCTTTGAGATAGGACTGGATCACACCTTCACCCAAAAAGGATTTGAGAAAGGGAAAGAGCAGCCCGACGAGTGCCAACATTATGGCTGGCCCACGGGCAGCTTTGGGCCATTGAGTCGCATCAAAACATTTGCCATCGCAAGCGCGAAGAGAACTTTGGCGGAATTATCAGCCGAAAGCACCGTGTTCCAAGGCAGTTGATCGGCAACACCAAGAAAACCCATGAGGCCCTGCAGCCCAACGGCAACGGCAGCGACCATATTAGAAACCACCGTTCCCCATGTCGGGAAATAGTAGTGAATGACGATGTAGAGCGCCACGATCATGACGATTGCGGCAATGACAAACATGAGTGTTGAAAGCATGATTTTAAGCCTTTCGAGTGAACAGGATTTTGAGAAAGAAAATAAGTGCGGCAAGCGGCCCCACGGAATAGGGCAGCGGTGCGATTGCGGGCGGTTTTGGCGGGGTTTCTGGTTTGGGTGTGTCAACATGCGTCGGCACTGGCGTTTGCGCTTGTGGCTCTAATTGCGTGGCTGGATTTGCAAATATCGAAGCATCAATGTCCTCGGTTATCCACTTTTGGCAACGCCGCCAGTAAATCTCTCTATCAGCCTCACCATTGTAACCGCCGTTGATGCGATGCGTGATTTCACGAAAATTGCCAGCCAAGGCCAGTGGCGAAAGCTTATGATCATTCCAGTATTGGCAAGCGGCCCGCACCGCAACGTCGACGATCAAGAGCAATTCTGGGTGACCGACAAGATCAAGACCAAGCTCTTCGCCCATTAAGGTATAGTTGGCACGACCCGTGATCATAAACTCACCACGACCCGCATATCTGACACCATCGCCAGGCTGTGTGTTACCAAGGTCTTTTCGGCCTTCATAAGCTTTGCCGCTGGCATATTCGCGTTGTGCTTTCTGTCCGTCCGTTTCCTCGTCACACTGGGCAAGAAAACATTGAACAATGCGCTTGTCCGTCATGTGATAGGCAGGAAGCCATTTGTTGAGAGCATCCGCCAGCGGCATAAGGATGTCGTTATGTCCTTGCGGCGTGATCGCCTTGAGAATTTCAAATGTGATTTTCATCGTAGTCTCGCAAATGAAAAAAGCGGCACGTGATTGTGCCGCCTCTTACAAAGTTGATTGATTTTTAGGCTGTTGGTGCTGGCGAAAGCAGTGCGCGGGTCGCCGTTGCCAATTCGGTCACGACTGCAATGTCAGCGTCGGTGACTTCATCGGCTGTAGCAACTACAGCGCCAGTCGCAGCGGCGGCAACAGCGGCGGCAGTAGTTTCAAGTTCAATGATTTTTGCGTGAGCGGCATCAAGATCAAGCGTCAGCTTTGTTTTGTCAGCAGCAAGCGCATCGCTTCTCGTCTTTTCATTCGCAGCGTCGTTTGCCAACGCTGTGACTTCATCTTTCATTTTCTGATATTCTGCATGTTTAGCCATTATTTTCTCCGATGTGATAAGCCGCAAAAGTATCCCGCGCAGTGAGCGGCATTTCACTGCATGAGGCTCGGAATGTTTGATCAAGTTTTTTTCAGAGCAAACAAAATCTGCGTCAGTGTTGATCGCTCTTCGGTTGCCAACTCTTTCAAGTCGCCGACCTGCGCGTTCAAGTGTTCGATAGTTTTTGCCAGCGAGTTTTGATCCCTGTCGAGTTGTTTCACCTGCTCTTTGATGATCACCACTTCGGATTGAACCGCGAAGTTTTGACGGTTAACGATATTGACAACGAATTGCTCTGCAGCTGACGAACCCAGAAACCAAGCCGCTGTTAGAAGTGCAATCATAATCCCCACCAATCGTGCAAATTCTTCAAGGCCCTGCGCCAATAGACTAAAGGCCTTCGAGTTATTTAAAGTCATCCGTTCCACCTACCAGCACGTAATAATCACAACGCCGTTGCCGCCACGACCACCAAGGCCACCTGTAACACCTGCTCCGCCACCACCACCGCCAGACCCCATGGCGCCATCGCCGCCCGCACCGCCCGTGCCAGCATTCGAAGAGCCGCCGCCAGTGCCACCAAGTGAGGCAAAAGGATTGGGGAACAAAACACCGTCTTGGCCGCGATTTGATCCTGCAAGGCCGCCAGCTAAGCTGGGCTGCCAGCCAGCCGGAAAATAACCGCCACCAGCAAAATCAGCCGATGTTGTACCACCGCCACCACAACCACCATCCAAAGGAACACCGCTATTGCCCCAGCTTAGTGCTGTGCCAGCGCCACCAGCCACCGCACCACCGGCACCCCCACCAACACCTACGATCACTAAGAATGAAAGCGCCCAAGCCGAAAAAGGCCCAGAAATAGTGGGCGTTGAAACGGTTGACGCTACACCAGCCGCACCCACAGCAGCGGCAGACCCAACACCACCAGCCGTTGCAGCCGCCGCACCTGAAACTAAAATGCTGTTTTGTACAACGGTGTCTGGCCTTATGGCCACACGGCTTAAACCACCCGCTGCACCCGCAACACCACCCAAGCCCACATTGATGAAAAGCTGATCAGGCAATAATTCGCGCTGGAATATGGCGCGCACGATGGCCCCTGAACCGCCGCCACCGCCACCGCCCCGCGCTGTAGCCGCAGCCGCACTAAAGCCCGCACCGCCGCCCGCACCTGAGCCCAAACATATAATGCCCATATGCGATTTGCCGCGTGGCAAAATCAAAGAGCGCCAATCACCATTGCCTTCAAACCGAAATGATTCCGCCCCGTTGAAGACATTGGGATAGTGCGACATATCAGACATTAATATTTGCCTCCCCATACAGTTACGGCATAGCCCGCAGCAACTGCCGTGCCGAGGGTCACATTCAACTTATGGCCAGGGTCAAGCGCCCTGTTGATGGGCAAGAAATAATCTGGCTGCGCGGCCACTTCTGAAAGCGTTGTGGCGGGCAGTGTAATATCAGCGACCAAACTGTTATTGGCGGCTGTCGCATTGGTTAGACCATTATTTAAAAATATGCGAGCCACGGTGGCAACATTCGTGCCCAATGCTTTGAACATAATCCCTTGCACAAAACCGCCATTGGTTGCATCGGCCGTAAATACAAGTGTGACTGTGCCCGTGCCGTCCTTAGCTATATTGGCCGCTGTGATTGTTGATGCAGCCCATTGGTTGTTAGAGGCTTTTGAAAAAATCGGATAGGTATTGGCTGGCATGATTGATCCTTAATTCATCACAAGATGGCGGGCATAAAGTGGGCCTTGGCTAGAGATATCAACCACCTGCCCCTGTTGGGCCATGCGCAAGGTGCCAGTGACCGAGTTAAACCAAATTGCACCATCGGAGGGGGTGGCAGGGTCGCCGGATACAATACCCGCCGATGTGTAATCACCGCCCGGCAAATCTTGCATCCGCCCTGTAATCATCACTGTGGGTTTACGAGCAGCCATTTTTTAGGCCAGCAAATAGGGAGTGCCTACAAAGACATCCAACTGAGTAGTGGAGAATGCGATACCAATTGGCACGACATATTGACCCGCTGTTGTTGGCGCGGTGGGCGTAATCTTCCCAGCCGTTGTTGGATCAAGATAGTATGGAGCACCTGGCGTCAATCCGCCCGTTTGCCCTGTTGCAGCGTCCCACTGAGTAGTTGTCGCAGTCATTGGGCCGTCTGTTGCTATATTGCCAGATGCACCGTTGGTGATTGTCGTATCATAGACAAGGCCAATTGGACGCGTCGTGGCGGCGGCATTGGCCAATGCCTTTTTGAATGTACCAGCTGAGAAAATATATGCTGCAAAGCCAATGGCCACCGCAGCGGCTTCACCATTGATGAGTGCTGTTACATCGGTTTGAACGCTGGAAACGCTGATTGTGTCGCCCGCAGGAATATCCTGCAATTGTCCCGCGATCATGACTGTGGGTTTACGTAGAGCCATTTTTTAGTTCTCCTTTTGATTAGTTGATGAGATATGGTTTTTCGATTTCAACCAGCATGGTTTGTGTGTTCACCGCTGTGCCGATCTTGACCACGCATTGCCCAGGTGCAGCGGGTGCCGTGGTAGTGAGATTTCCCGCAACTGTAGCACTGAGGTAGTAAGTTGCTTTCGGCGTAAGATTGGTTGATCCCGTCGATCCGCTCCAATCTGCAACGGTCACAAAACCAGTGCTGATTGTTACTGCAGAACCAGCCGTGGCAGCTGCTGACGCTAATCCCAATGCAGTGGAAGTATTGATATTCGCAGCACTGGCGAGATCATAGGTGCTTCCGATAGTTGCCTGCGCGACCTGTCCAGCTGCAAAAGATTGAACAGCCTGTCTCGCGTCAGTGTTGTTACCGCCCGCACTAGTGGCATAGATAACCTGTCCCGCCTCAACGACATCAATGATAGAGGTTTGGCCGATAATTTCCGTTGTGCCACCATCGGTGGAGACGACTTGCAATACGATGTTTTGATCGGTGACTTGAACAATATCAGTCACCTGTGTTGTCTCCGCCAACGCCGTTCAAGCGGCCCATGAAAATGATTGTTTCGTTCGGCGTGACGTTTTCTTGAACCTCAAAACCTGCAAATGTGCCTGCTGGAATTAAGCGGCTTTGGGCTGCCGTAAGCTTGATCGTCACCAAGGCGTTCGCAACGGCGTTCCAAGTTCCGAGTGTAATTCCGCTGCCGACAATAAGGTCAAAAGTATTTCCGTTTGGCAGTGACACGCGGCATGTGACTGTGTTGTCGAAAGCGCGATAGACACCGTTGACGAGCTGTCGAAATGAAAATGGCTTAGGTGCGCCGCGATGGATTGCAATCGGATCAGAAACAGGTGTCGTGTTAATCGTCATTGTTGCGGCCCAGCAAAACGAAGAGAGTGAATTGCAACGCGAACTTTTCCGCCTGTAAAGTTTGCTCCTGCGGAAGTAATCAAGATCGGCGTGTCGGCATAGAACGCTGTCGGGCCGATCACACCGACATTGTTTGAACCAAGTGCGATGCCAATGCCGGAACCGAATTGACCTATGTTGCCCGTCACACCAACTGAATAGGACGTGGCACCTGTGACGGCTAAGGTCGTGCGGCAAGAAACACCGAATACGATATCTCTATTTCTGATTTGTGCTGTCGTGCTGGCCGTGTTTGCGCCGGATAGCGTGATCTCTTGCTCTTCAAGTGACCAATATGTTGCCGCGCCATTTGCTGTCGAAATCTCGAACGGCTTCCAAGTATTATAGTATGGGTCGAAATTATACAGCTGGCGAAGCGATTGAATGTAGACCTCCCAGCCAGCGCGAGGCGGATAGAAATACCAAACACCGTCTTGCCAAGCGGCAATGTTCGTGTCCTTGGTTACCCATGCACCCGTGCCACCCGTTGCCACGATGTAGCGATCACCATCAACAGGTGATACAGGCGGGGTCGTTTGCATCGCAATTACGGTCGGATTGATAATCGCGTCCAACTTTCTAATTGCATCGTTGTGCGTGACGTGCTTTTGCGACTGCGCCGCGTCGATGTAGGGCAAGATCAAGTTCGGGCTATTGGTCATAAGAACACCTGCGTTGAATTCACTTGCCCGCGACCGTAAATGCCACTGATCTGGTAAACTCTGATTGTGTAGGACGATTGTGCGGAACCAAAGTCAGTGACCTGATCCGCTGCAAGATATGTGTAGGAATTCGTTGTTACAGTCGCGGTTCTCACCACAACCGCGCCGTTCATGATTTCGATGTCATACTTTTCAGACTCTTCGTTCAATGGCACTTCGGCCTGATCCCAAGAATCGCCGCCGAACCGTGTGCGCCGTTTCCAGTCGAACAGAACATCGGTGCCAACTTTTCGACCTTTGATATTTGAAACCGAATAGGGACGCAGTCCAATGCCTTTGAAGGTGAACGAACCTTCCTGATAAACAGTATTTGCAACATCATACACCGACGGGCCGGAACGCAGCACTTGCGCGATGTTTCGCAAGTCGGCACTTATGTTCAAAATTCCGAGAAGCGCAGTGTTGATAAAGACAACACGGCTACCAATTGGAAATGGATTAAGCATCGCGCCTTCACTGCCAAGCTGCCCTCTCAATAGGCGGCTGACGGTGTATTGGTTGGTCGCATTCAGCACAGCCGTTGCGAACTGCAAAATCTCCCACTCATTGGTGACCGCGTTTTTGATCGCGAGAACATTTTCGCCAGCAAATACTCTTGCATCGGTGATGCTGAGAAGTCCGACATTCGAATAGAACTGAATCCAAGCACTGTTGCCGTCGTCCCACCGATCAACTGGGCCAGAATAAAGCGGTGACTGAAGTTCACCCATGCCTGAAAACTGGCTCACGCCAGAGTTATAGGTGTAACCCGATCCGTTTGACTTGTAGACCGACACGCCACCAGGCCATGGATTTTGATACGCGGCAATGCGCGGTGCCCAAGGCAAAGGCTCTGCGCCAGTAACCAGAGGCAAGTCCATGTATTCAATGATCGTCGAACCATAGGACTCGTTAAACTGGCCGACCTTGCGCTCTTGCGGAATGTTGCCCGCGTTGAACAGCGATGTATCGAAGCCCGTGAACTCGACCTTGCGATGTTGACCCGTGTCAATCTGCCGAATACGTCCGTTGTAAATGCGGCTGCCCCATGAGATCGAAACGCCGTCCGACGGATCGAACTTTATCTTCGATGGCGGAAAGAGAGCCTCGCCCTTTTCCCGCTCTACCCATGCGAACTGAATTATCGTGTCGGCCAAGCCTCGCGCATAGCTCTGATCGAGAACGCAAGCGATGGAATATGACGCAACGTTTTGGCTCTTGCCAATGGCACGGCTGGAGTCAATTGAAGCGTCGTTATAGTCATTGAATTCGTCAATGAACGTCATCTTCACAGTTCGAGGAAGATCAGTTTCTTGCCCGCGTGTGAGGCTTAAACCGATCTGTTCATCGGATGTGATGGCAAAGTCGTTCGAGTCCAGAGCAGTAATTTTGGTGTTCGCCCGCAGCGCGAATTTGATCAGACCTTCGCTTTCAAATCCATCAAACTGATACGCGTCGGTGAGCGTGTTGATCATGTCGCGCACCGATACAATGCTGTCGATGACATAACCCTTGACGAGAACATTGGCACCATAAAGCGCGGTGATATCGATTGCTGTGATTCCGACGATATTGCAAAGCTCTTTAATCAAAATCCAAAGCGGAATTTGATTGATCCGGCCATTTAACCAGTGCCCATATTCCCAATTCGGCGCATCGGACCAGACGCTCGATTTCCCTGGGAAATCAGGATAGGGCCGCGCATCCCATGTCCAAGCGAACATGTTGAGCGGGTCAACCATTTTGAAACCGCCGCCAGCCGTTGGCGAATTGTCACGCCAATATGACAGCACCGATTCCAAATAGAGGCGCTGGATCGTGTCATCTTTTTTGCCATTGCTGAAATATGGAAACGCAGATTCGACCGACTTTGGATCGTAGAACACATTTGGCTGGTTCGGCGCTTTATCGACCGACGGGCAACCAAACTCAGTGAACCATATCGGCTTGCTCTGCCCTGTCCATGCGGTCGGGCTGCCAGCTTCAACACCTGCAGGTCGATTGAAATGCGAATTCAACCACCAATTTCGAATGTCTTTTTGACGAAACACCCACGGCTTTGAATAGGTGCCGTCTGTGATAGCAGTTCTGACTTGATTTGTGCGGTCGGCTTGTGTGGCGTAATACCACGCAAAATATTCGCCCGCTTCGATGTTTCCTTTGAGGTAGTTTTTGTCATAGACGCTCAACGGTCCAGTCGAGGCGTTGTAGTCCGCATTGGGCCCAGTATCGCGCCAATCGCTGATCGGCAAGTAATTGTCGATGCCAATGAAATCAATGTTAGCCGATGACCATAGCGGGTCCATGTTAAAAATCACATCACTGGTGCCGTCAACGGGCCTGTAGCTGTGATATTCGGACCAATCCGCAGCATAACCGACTTTGGTGCTGGACATACCGGCTGCCACAAACAACGCTTTCACATCTGCGGCCAGCGTTACGAGCTGGTTGACGGCAGGAAACGTGCCAGCGCCAGCCGAAGAACGCACCTGTGTAAGCCCTACAAGCTCTGAGCCGATCAGAAATGCATTCACGCCCCCCGCCGCAATGCACAGCTTTGCATAGTGCAAAATCATGCGACGGTAGCCCTTTTCAGTGCCTGGGCCTGTGTAGCTCACCGCTGTTCCACTGACGGTGAATTGCGCCGCTGTTGCAGCGCCAAAGAATGCATCGACCTGAGTGCCTGCCGTTGCGGTCTTATCTACGGTTCCGGCCTTGCCAGGTGCTGGCGAACAAGTGACGCGGCCCCGCCATGGATAAGGCGCTTGCTCCGTGCCAAGATATGGGTCTGGCAGCGCATTGCCAGTTTTAATGTCCATCATGAAGAATGGATAGAAAACGCAGCGCAACCCACGGCCATTGATATTTTGAATGGCTTGAACGACTGTGTTGTCACTCGGAGTGCCACCGAACACGGGCTTTCCCAAAGCATCCACACTTACGGCTAAAGCACCTGCGCGATTTATGCCTGTGACGATCCAATCTGTCGGCGTTACAACCTTGGCTTGGCTTTCGACTTTTGGCGTGATTTTGCAATTGCCAGCCCGAAGGTCATCACCGAACCATGAAACCACAAGCTCAACGGCATTGACCGCATTCAAGCTGGAATTTTGCAACTGATCCATTGAGACAACGAAATCAGTCTTGCCAAGCGTCGTGTGAAGGTTCTCGGTCGTCGTGTTCGAGTTGCCAGCGCCCGTCGCTTTCTTAAACTCAGTCGTGCCATAGATGAATTCGCCTGAAGCAGGGATCATCGTCACGGCTTTGAGCGAATTGCTTATGTCATCGGGATCGGATGTGATGACTGGCTTGAAAATCTCCGCCGTGATCTGCGGCAAACCATTGCCGAACTGTTCAATCGGCAGATTTTCGAACACCAAATAGCAAATGCCGCGATAGGCTGGCGTGTTGTTCACGCCTTCAATCGATTGAATGAGCGAGTCTGGCAACTGTGTTTCGCTTCCTGGATAAAAGCGATAGACCACCTTTGACATATCAAATTCTTTGCCATTCGTCCAAACCCTGCCGAGTTGGCACTTTGAGTTTCCCTCGCAAAACGCAATCGCAAATGAAATAAAATAACTGTAGGTCGTCGCGGTGTTGGTATTTGTAGGCCCGCCTTTGCCGCCCGTATTAGTCGTCGTTGTGTTTACGACCTCTTTGAACTGTGTTGCCCAAATGATGTTGCCGCCCATTCTCACGCGACCGTAAGAACGCTTGACCGTTGCGCCCTCACTCGATCCGCTGAGATGGATTTCGTTTACCCTCGATCCCTCAGAATGAGTTGATGTGCCAGGCGTTAAAGCATTGACGGCAAGACGATCAATGAACCCACCAATGATGCCGCCGATAGCGCCGCCCAAAGGCCCGCCGAGCGCAGTTCCGACCGAAGACAGAATGAGAGTTGCCACTTAGCCGATGACCTTTGGAAATGAGAACGCCGCAACGATATGGCGTTCCCACCAATGACTGACTGAAACCTCAAACACGCCGGAATCAATTTGCGCGTGGATCATCATGTCTTTGGCAGAGAGAATTGAGCAATGCTTTGCCATGGAATTTTCTCTCAACCGAAACATCAACACGTCACCCTCTTTCGCGGAGGGAATTTCAATTTGCTTCATGTGCTTTTTCGCAGCATCGAGCATAAATTCTTTGTCGCCGATTTCGCCCCAATCCGCTGTGTAGGGCGGTGGCGTTTCGGGTTCTGATCCGTAAAGCTCAAGCCAAACGCCGCGAATAAGGCCAAGGCAATCGCAGCCAGCGCCTTTCACAGCCGCTTGGTGATGATATGGCGTTCCGATCCATGTCCTCGCAACGTCAACAATTCTCTTTCGCTCGATCATACGTTTTTCCCAAGCGATCCGCCGTCCTGATTGGTGCCGCCTTGAGACGCGCTGCGATAGAGAATGTCATTTGTCGGAATGTAAGCAAACCCGCGATAGTTCTGCTGATTTGAAAATTTTGAGGAGCAGGTCGTTATGTCGTGCTTGCAGCCCGCCGTGATCGAGAATGTGTCGCCAATCGCTACCGCGAAGGGCATGGCTTGCCAAAGTTCGAGTGATGAATTCGAAGTCAACTTATTGTGCGTCTTCACTTCTTGTTTCAGACCGATGTTCAAGCCGCTCGTGAACGTGACAACGCCCTTGGTGAACCAGTCATTGGCAAAGGTTTGAATTCCGGTCGCCGTGATAAGCCGCGTCTGGCTCACCGCGTCAATTGTGCCCGTTCCTACATAGGCCGCGAGAGCGAGGTTCACGGTGCATTTTGCATCGCCAAGAACTGCAGAACATGTGCGCTGATAAATCTGTCCCGTGCGCTGATTGAGCCGATGTGTTTGGCCGCGCAGTTCTGCATTGAAGGCAATGCCGTGGCGTTTCACCTCGCCCAGCGAACCCTTGCTGATCAAAATGTATTGCGCGACGTTCGACCAATTCACCCAGAAGAGTTCAATATCCGCGTCGTCGAATTTTCCAGCGGCCAGATCGCTTTCATTGATATTGACCGATGAGATCGCACCCTCAACATTCAGGTTGTCGACATTAAGACCCAATGACTGTTGCACTTGCGATGACGTAAAGCCGCTCGATGCTGAGAACGTCGTGCCGAGCAAGACAAGGTTTTCATCATGATCGGTAAAACCCATGACAGTTCCGTCTTTGCGAGTTAGCCGCCAACAGAACGCCATCGTTGTAGCGCCCGTGTCGAGATGTGCTTGCAGCGCTGCGGGTATCGTCTTCATACGCGAATCTCGATGATCGGAATGTTTGGAATTTGACCCGCTTCGAAGTTCGAGAGGTCAATCTCGATGTAATCCGTATCAAAGCGCACTGGCACGTCATATTCAAAACCAGCGGTAACATTTTGCGCATTGGGCGGGGCAGTTACGAACGTTACCAAGCCCGTGGTGTAGTCGATGGTGTAATCCGTGCCCTCAATCTTCTTGATGTTGTTTACGGCGACAAGCACTGTTCCATTCACTGGCTTTTTAATCAGTCGCGCATATGGCGCGAACGTCGTGCCGTAAGTCTTTATCAGCTGATAGACAGTCGTTGTACCGTTTCCAACCCCAAGCAGCTGATCGTTCTGGCCGATATTCTGGCCACCGATGACAGACCTGAAATCGGTCTTGTCTTTCCAACGAAAGCCATAGAGTTTGCCGCGCCGTTCCTCAAAGAAGGCAATCACGCGCTCAAGCTGTTGCAGATGCTTGATGCCATAGCCCGCATTGAATTTGCGGCGGCTGTGCGTCCATGTCGAATTTCGTTCTTCAAATCCAGAGCGCAGAACCACAATGTCAGTTTGACGGCTGGGACCGCCGCGTGAGCCCAGCGCGACATCTGTTGGAAAACGTGTTTCGTGAAACGCTGGCATTTACATATTCCGTGTGCCGCGCCGGACAGCCCGTGTTAGCATGGCAGAGATTTGATCTTCGGACTTTGCAAATGAAGCAGCGTCTTGCGCCGACACATTGAAGGTGATGACGGTTGAACCGCCCACAGATTTCATGTTGTCGTTCGCAACGATGCTACCGCTTGTGCCAGGCACAAACAATTCGGGGCCTTTCTCGCCCACGAGATAAGTCTTGCCGCCAGCGACAGGCCCGCCACTTGCGCGCGCACCTCCGAACAGCGAACCAAAAATGCTGGACAGCGATCCGAGAATGCCACCGGAACCAGATGAGCCGCCACCGAACAGTTTGCTCAGTGAGCTTTGCAGTGCCATCGATGACAGTTGCGAAATGAGACCCGCCAGAACGCTCTTGAAGTCGTTGCCTTTAACGATCCACTGATCAAGCGCACTCGTGAAGGCATCGCCGACGGCCTTCATCATTTGCTTCTGTTCATTGAGCCGTTCGAGAATTTCCTTCTGCTTCATGTATTCTTTGGTCTGCGCAATCACGGCCTCTTTTTCGGCCTCAGTCGCAGTGCGCCCTTCCTTCTTGGCGATCACGTTTAACTTTTCGAGATTGATTGCGATCTGGCGTTCGGTGTTCGACTTGCTGAAATTCTCGACCTCAAGACGAGCTTGTGTCGTGGCCTCTTTCAAGCTGTCCACGTACTGTTTTACAAGGTCGACGTGTTCTTTGGTGATATGGGGCTTGTGTTCTTTCGGGACTTTTGGCGGCGTGTAGATGCCTTGAAGCTGCGTGTTTCCATCGGTCTTGGTTGGATCGGTTTTCTCATCGTATGAACTCAGCGGCTTGATGAGTTGATCTTTAAGCTTTTTCCTAAAATCTTCCCGTGTCGTGTCAAAGCCCTTTGTGAAGGCTTGACCAATATTCTTGCCAGCATTCATTGCATCTTCGGAAAGCTTCAATTTGCTTGAACTAAGGTCCAGCATTTCGATAGTGTTTGCACCAACAGCACTCAGCACTGTGTTGAAAGCACCAATGATGGAATTCAATCCATCCTGGGTCATTTGAATGAGGCCGTTGACGGCATTCTTGCCGATGCCTTCAAAGATTGCGGGCAGCTGGCTCCAAACCTCTACCACGGCATCAAACGTACCTTTGAAGGTCGCATAGACATTCGCCGAGAACTCGTTGTCGAACGTCGTGAAGGTATTGTACATTGAGATAAAGGCTTCGGCAAAATCCACTGCGGCAGTCGTTACGCTGCGTTTGAAGCTATCCCATGTTTCTTTCCATGCTTTGTCGAACTCAGCGGCCTTGCGTTTGTAGTCAAGGATTTTCTGTTCGGCTACAGTGAGCTGATCGTTGCTGCTTTTGATGGCATCGACATATTTCTGCATGAACTCGACCGAGTCAGCGCCGAGACCAACTTTTTCGGCGAACTTCATTTTGTCGATTTCGTTGTTTGCTCGTGTAGTCAGCTGCGCGATGTCGACAAACACGTCTTTGAGTGGACGTGCCTTGCCCGCAGCATCGTTGACCGCAATCCCATTCTTGCGCAGAAGAACCTCTAAGTCACCGCCGACGACTTGAGCCTCTCGCAAGCGGGCCGCAAATTCACCCATGCCCTTTGAAATATCGAAGTTCTGAAATCCGGTTGCCGCGATTTGCTGCATCCGTGCCAGATCGGCGATAGCCAGACCTGTGGTTTTTGCTGTGTGCGATAGCTCGTTGTACTGATCGGCCCACTGCTTTCCGACAACTATTGCCGTGCCGGCTACGATGACAAGCGCACCGATGGCGGCAACGACAGGATTGATCGCACCAGCAAGTGCACTTAACGTGCCAGCAACACCGCCCGTGCCGGACGAGAACACAGCAGTAAGTTTGGAACCCTCAATCGCTAACACTCGCAACGGGCTTGCGCCAGACGCGAGCGCATCAAATGAATGCCGTGCCGCCGCCGTAAGTTCTTGCCACTGATTGCGATTGAGTTTTACGCCGGACGAGTTGGAATTAAGTGCACCAGTTGCCTCATTGAGTCCGCGACTGATTTGTGATGATGCAGTCGTCGCCTGCGCACCAGCTTGTTTCAAGTTATCATTGATCTCTTTAATGCCGACCTGAAAGTTTCGCGTGTCGGCCTTAAATCGATACGTGACCGAACCTGCCTCAACATCGCTCATGGATTATTCCTTTGTTTTTCGATGTTGTCGAACAGTTTGTTCATTTCACTGCGCGTCATCGGCGCGGTGCTGCTGTCTTTCGACACGCCTTTTTCTTCAAGATAGCCGTCAATCGCTGCGAAGAACTCCGCAGGTGTCAGATGCCAAAAATCTTGCGATGAGAACCGCAAGTGGCCGAGACCGATCTTTAACCAGAGCTTCCAGCGCTCTGGTCCACTGACAAAGGGGCATCAACTTTTGCCACCTCTACTTTTTCTTCTTGAAGGCCAGATAGGCGCATCATTTTTGCAAGTGTTTCAGTGATCTTAGGCAAATCACCGACCAAAATGTTGTTCACATTGGCCTTTGTCGCATCATCCATTGGCAATTCATTGCCCTTGAATACGGCCAAGATGAAGGTTCGAATGTGTTTGGCCGATGCTTTCTCTGCGAACACTTTGGTAAGCGCATCCTCAAAGCAATCGACGCTAAAAGCATCTTCGATTTCCGCGAGCGTTCCAAGGCTCAGGGCGACACGATAAACAGTGTCGCCCAGCGTGAGTTCAACCTCACCACGAGCTTTATTGGCCATTAACGCGTCACCGGAGCTACGCGCACGGCGGCAACTGTTACAGATGCAGACACGGAATAGGTCGCATTTACGTTGCCGGATGGATCAGTGAAGGCATATTGCGGGAATGGCCCGATCATGCGATCGCCTGTGGTTGCAGGCACCGACACTGAAATCGGCGCGATGGTTAATACGCCCGCACCTGGCGCTTTGATGCTGGTAACGGTTGGATTGATGGTGACCACGCAAGCCGCAGCGTTGGTATTCTTGACGTGCAAGAACGTCGTTTCATCGTTTGTATTTTGGAAACCATCGCCAGTTGCAGAGGCTGCGGCATATGCTGGTGCAAGACCAGCCTGAGCGATTGCTTGAACAGTAAGCTGTGCCATTTTTTTAGAACTCCTTTGAGGTTGTGATTAAGTGCGCTGATAGGTGATCACGCCAGCGCTCGAAAATGTGATGTCGCCAGTGAGTTCTTGGTTGTATTGACCTGCGAAATTCATATCGCTCACGAGAAACTGTCCCGTGAAAGTGCCGAGTGCTGGAATGACGACTTGGTAGACCTTGATCAAGCCGCCGATGAACGCATCGAACGTGCTGTTGTAGGCCGGATCATCGGTGAAAATGCCTTGGCCTTTGAAGTTCATCATATTCACGCCAGCGCCGCCAAGAAGTTCACGCCAGCGGCCAACTGAATCGGAGTTGGTAACGTCGACCATCTGCGCACCGAAATCGACCGTCTTGGTTCGAAGTCCGGCGATTGGCAAAAACGAGTTGCCAGCGGTGTTCACAAAAATAGCAAGGTCTCTACCGGCTTGTGCTGGCATGATGGTGTTCTCCTCTTAAATGTTGTCAGTAAGCGTTCTGATCGAAATTACGCCGTGAAGTGTGGCCTCATCGGGATCGAGCATCACGGGCGTGGTGTTTGAAACGAACATCACAACGTTGTGATGCGGTGGCGAAAGCGTCAGGGTTTGGAAGTGCAACAATCGGCGCACCGCTTCCATGACAAGGCGCACCTTTTGCGTTTCTTGCGTTTGTGTTTGTGGCTGGTGCCAGATGTGAATGTCCAAACTGATTGCTTGACCGTTCGTATCACTGGTCGAAAAATCAAATGCGCCGATATCGCCAATTGTCACCCATGTGCCTTGCGTTTTCTGCGGCACGCGGTCGAAAATCTGAGTTGTTAGCGCTGCAAATCCCGTGTCGGCCAACAGCAATGTGCGAACCGCCGCCATCACGGTTCGTGTCGAGTCTGTGGCAGCCATGATTTACTTTCCGAGTTCCGCTGCGATCAATTCAGCACCTTTTTCAGCAGCTTTTTCAGCGGCGGGGCGCAAGAACGGACGTGCTGCCATTTTGGTCGTGCCATATTCTAAGTGCGCGGCATAAGCTGTGCCAGCCGTTACAGATGCTTCAAGTGATAGAGGGCTGGCCGATGCCTTGAATGCGCTTGCCAGTCGGCCAGTGTCGTTCGCTGGTGCTTCGCCTGGTGCGGAGGCACGGTGAATGACTGTCTTGCCCCTGCGATAAAGGCGACCTGATTTAGCGCCTCTGATAATGCTTTCCTGCGCATAGGCTTGCGACAGAAACGCCACCTGCAGCAATCCGGTCTTGATCGCGTCATTGGCCTTTTTCATAAGCGCATCGGTCGACCGTAAGATTGCGTCTTGACCAATGATCTCAATTTCGATTTCGTTCATATGACCAAGTTACTTTCTTCGCACTCGAGCTGCAGGTATCTTTGCCGTTCATCGGGATTGAGTTGACCATTGATCAATAAATACCGACCGCGCCAAACAAGCCGCATCTTGTTCGAAATGTCGTTGCGATAGCGAATGAACACGTTCCAATTCCGCCGCGTCTGGCCACGGCCAGCGATAATGGCGTTGCGCACGTTATCTGGCTCACATCGTGCCCAAACCGTTGATGCGATATTGATGTTTGTCCATGTCGTAAGCTCCGAGCCGTCACCATCGATCACAACAGTCTGATCTTGAATTATGATCTGCTCACGCATCGGGCCGACATTTCCGTAGGGCCGATTTCTATATGAGCCTGACATTATCGCAACCTAATGGAGGTCCAAGATTTCAGAATGTCATCGACGTGATGAGGGATCGGCGCAACAAACGAGGTCGATATCGGTTCGCGGTTTTCATGCCAGTGCGAGACCAACATTTTGATTGACGCAAGCAAGTCAGCAGGAACCGCTGCAGCCGTCGTTCCAAATCCGCACAGAAATGTGACCTCAATTGCGCCTAACATGTTCGCCGGAATTGGTGGCCAGATCGTGCCAGGCTTGCGCGAAATGCGCCCCATGTTTTCGCTGACTTCCGAATAGTAGGTTGTTGGATCAAGCGTCGAGAACGCGCTTGTCACGTCACGGATTTGGATTTGAGAAACGCTTTGAAATGGGCGCTTGTTGATTTCGATCATGCCGTTCGGAACGACCAGCGCTTGCGCACTTTGTCTGATACCGCTCCACCAACCAAGACCACCGTTGATGGAGCCGCTTTGATAATCGGGAGGTGATAAATCAGGCCATCGATCAAGGACAGCAACCCATGTCTGGTTGAGAAGAGCAAGACCCGTGATGCGTTCGACCCGTTGCCGCGCAGCCTTGATCAAAGCCGTCATAACGCCGTCGCTCGGATCAATCGAGACCCGCGCAAACGACATCATGTCGGCAATTGAGACTGGTTCGCTGGTTGCATCGGTGACGAGGCGAAAGCGCATTTATCGAGCCTTCGCTACAGGCTCGTCTTCGCCAACAATATCGGCCCAGCCGTTGTCAGCGAATTCTTTTGCCAGTTCGGGTGTCATGTTGGTGCCGTTGATCTGATAGACACCGCCCATGCCATAGCGCAGAGAAACGCCAGCTTTTGGGGATGCTATCCGATCTTGCTTCATTACAACGGAGCGTGTCACTTGACAGGATCGCCCTGCTTGAGTTCGGGTTTCACAACCTTCTTTTCAAGTTTTGGGCTATCAAGGTCTTCTGCCCAATCAGCCTCAACAAAAGCCTTGGCCAAATCGTCGCTCATTGGCGGCGATCCTTCGTCTTCGTTGGGGTAAGTCATGCCTTCTTTGTAATCAAAGGCGGTCACGCCATTCGGAGCGCCTTTAGCGTCTTTTTTCATTTTGATATTCATCTGTCAGCCCTCCCTTATGCAACTGGCATGTTTGCAGCATCGCCCATGACAGCGGTCACCATTGTGGGTGTGCCAATGCCATGAACGCCTACAAATGCGGGACGAGCCGAGACGAAACGTTTGGAACCGACATAGTCCCATTTGCGAGAGAGAGGGAATGTGTCAGCTGCAGCCTTGAGGGCCTGAATGAGGCCCACGATACCAGCGGCGTTCACAGCTATGGTCACGTTAGGGCCAGCGTTGACGGCGTTTGGCGATGTAATCGGTGCCCATGTCACGTTGTCGTCGGACTCTTCGATCAGAAGACCGATGTAATTTGTGCCGTCGAACGTGATGCCGCCGATACCAGTGAACGTGTGAAAGCTCACGGACTCGAAACCTTGCCGATCAATGATGTTTGAAGCGGCGCGGGCGGGTGTGGCAGTAAGCGTTGCAAGCGGAACCACATGGTTCATAGCAATGCGGGATGCAAGAGTGCGCATTTGATTATCCTTTCAATTGAGGGGAAAGGGCGCAGCCGAAACCGCGCCCAGATTGTTACGTGATGGATGCGCGAAGCAACTTGAGTGCTTCGAAGTTCTGAATGCCGCCGCCTGTGCGCTTTGTGGTGTAGAAGCCAACATAGCCCTTCACAGTGAAGGGGTCACGAAGCACACGAACGCCGATGCGATCAGCAATTAGATATGCTTGCTTGAAGTCACCAAAGGCGATGGACAGCGAGTTAGCTGCCAAGTCCGGCATGTCTTCCATTTCAGCGAGTCCGTAACCAGCAAACGTGTCGGCTTGACCATTTTGAAGGCCAGGAACCCACAGATAGTCGGAATAGGTGTTTTTGATCTTGCGCATACGAGCCACAACACGGCGGTTCGCGGCGAACTTTGCATTTGCCCGATAGCCGTATTTGAGGTTTGCGATAAGGTCAAAGAACACGTCAGCGCCCGTGCCGACGGTTGCAGATTGCGCGGTGAAGTCACCCGCAGCACCCGTTGGCACATAGCCGACTTTGCCCCATGCCCAGTTGTTCTCTGTCACAACGGGATAGGTCAACATGCCGCGAGGTTTCTTCGAGCCGTCGCCAACCAGATATGCAGCACCTTCGGTTTTAGCGAAAATAATCGCAATCTTTTCGGCCAGCCAGCTTTCGACGTTGATGAACGAGTCATCGAGCATCTGCTGTGTGGCAAACGGGAAAGCGTACATTTCGTTTGCGATGATTTCGACATCGGCCAATGTTGGCGAGTTGGTCGCGGTGCGCGGATCGGTTTCGCCCACCCAGCCGCCAGAGGCGTTGTTCATGTCGGCGGCAAAGCGAATGCCATATGCGCCGATCTGTTGCACTTGTGCCAGCTGGCGCATTGGAGAAATGAGCTGCTGAACGGTGCGAAGAGTTGTGTCGAACTGAGGCAGAACGGTATAGCCGCCGTCGGTGTCCGAACCCGCCGAGAGAGCCTTGGTGTCAAGCCCGATAGACTTGTTTGCCTTCTCTTGAAGGTCGTCAAGCTCAATCGCGTTCACATACTTGTCGCCTTTGCGGAAGTATTCGCTGAGTTTTTTGCCATAGGCTTTTTGCTCTGGCGTTTCGCCGCCTTCGTCTGTCGTGCGAGACAATGCCATCTTGCGCTTGATTTCGAGAATATCTTTTTCGATGGAGCCTTTCACTTCATCAATCGCGGTGTTGATCCGGTCAACCTGCTCGCGCAGCACAACGTCATCAACCTTCTTCGTCTTGATTTCGGCAAGGTGTGCGTCGTTCTTGGTTTTGAACTCCTCAACCGTGCGCATGAAGTCATCAATGGTCTTTTTGACTTCCGCAGTCATAAGGCTTGGATCAAGCTTATCAGGATCGGCATCTTTGCGTTCAAGTGCGCGACCAATCAATCGATCATGGTACATTTTTGAATCTCCGAATTAGCCGAGCAATTTTTGCTGGGCGAGTTTAAGTGCTGCTATAAATGAAACCTGAGTAGCAACGTCCACCTCGCGCGGATCGAACTGCTCTTTTGCTCGCTTTAGCCCATGCAACGTGATGCGCTTTGCGAACTCCCTTGAAAGACCTGCCTCGCGCAGGATGCTTTCAAGGTCTTTCTCGGCCAAATCTGTTTTGACCGATGAAACTGTTGCGGACTCATTCATGGGAAACGTCACGACTGAAATTTCCCGCAAGTCCGCTTCTTTAATCATGCGAATGCCACTGGCTTTGTCGTAGTCATCCGAAACTGTCATGAATCCGATGGACATGCCGTCGATTGCACCCATCTTCATAAGCTCGTAGGCATCGCGGCCAAGCGTTGTGTTGACGGCCAACATGCCCTTTACAAATAGGCCCGTGCTGTCTTCTTTCGCATCGGTGTAAACGCCAATCGGGCAACTGGAATCATGCTGCCAAAGCATCTTGATCTTGTCAGCGGGACGTACACTGAGCGAAGCCTTGAACGCGCCAGGCATAACAATATCGCGGCCACGGTCTACGTTGTTGAAGACTGAGGCATAGCCCTCAAAGCTACCATCGTCTTTGACTGCTTTGGAGTCGAGCGAGACCGCCAGGTGTTTGAGTGTCATCGTTTAAATCCCTTCGGCCAATACAGTGCAACGCATCGGCAATTGATAACCTCCTTAGGCGGACCAACTGGATCGCCTGGATACATCATGAAAAATCCACCGACGATAAAAGGCTCGTCCATTTCTGTGGTTTGGTGATCGGCAAACTTATGCGTGAGCCGTGTGCGTTCGTCTTCGGTGGCACCCCATTCTTTGACGAGGAGCAGGCCAGAATTTTTCGCCGCGACCGAGCTTCCGGTCTGTGTTGCGACATGTGTTTCAGTGCGAGCGATCACCATTGATCGGCGCAGAGTTTCCGGCCCTTTGAGTTTGGCGCGAACCTCTTTGGCAATGTCGGGATTGCTGAGACCCGCAACGGTGCCGTCATCGATGATTTTGACCAGCTTTGCTTTAAGCCGTGTTTTGAAACCGAAGATGAACTTGAGCGAGTAGCTTATCGCCCACTTTCGCAAAACACTTACCGTGTCGATTGTCGGGCTGGCATCTTTGGCTTCGATGTCAGAAAATGATTTCAGTTCTCCGTCTTGAAGTTGTGCGGCGGCCAACGCAGAACTTAAAAGCCGCCGTGCGATCTTAACCTCGAACCCAACAAAGCTATTCAGTGCAGGCTCTACAGCGTCATTGCCCTGTTCAACATGCGAGGCCGCAACGTCGGCGAAGCGATGAATCGCTTTGCGAATTTCGCCGACCATTGGGCGTTCAAGCGCTGCTGATAACCTTGCATGGGCTTGAATGCGCCGATCACGATTCGGCATCGCCACTTTCTGAATCATCTTCCTCAGCGCCGCCTGTGATCACCGTTGCTGCGGTTTCAATTGGAACCAGTGAGGCATTGACCAATACCACGTCGCCTGCAGGGCCTATGCCTTCGCGTCCAAGTTCTTCGCGTTTTTCATTCAGCGTCAACGATGTTGATTTCTCAACACGATCCCAGTGTGCGGCGCGTTCATCGGCAAACACTGAAAGGCTGTCGAGATCAGGCTCAATTGCGAGACCTTGACCGAACGATGGTGCTATCCACCAATTCATGGCGCGGCAGAACTGCCAGACCAGCGGCAACACCAATTGGCGATAGAACGCCTTGTTGGCCTCAGAGTAATTCGCAAACGTGTTATCGCCTGGAATGCCGAGCAACAGGGGCGGAACACCAATCGCTAGCGCAATGTCACGCGCCGCTGAATTTTTGCCTTCGATGTAGGACATTTCTTTTGGAGAAAGACCCATTTCTTTCCAGTCCAAACCACCATCGAGCAGCAACGGCTTTCCGGCATTGGCGCGACCTGAAAATGAATTATCAAGCTCTGTTTTGAGCCTGTTCCATTGATCGTCATTCAGTGACGCGCTGCCATCTTTTGGCGCATAGATCAACGCGCCGCTTGGTTGCGCCGAATTATCGAGAAGAGCTTTGTTCCATGCCAGAGCGCTTGTGTGCGAGTCGATAGCAAAGGCTGCCGGATCAAGAGCCGACTGGCCGTACCAATCATCTAGCGGGTTGTAGTCTTTCCAGTGAAGGACGGGAACTTGTCCGGCAGGAATATCAACGTCGATCCGACGCGATTGACCCGCTTCGGAGAATTCATACGCGACCGGAAACCCAAGAGGCCCAGGAACCACCTTAACGCGATCAGGCCTCCAACGATAAAGCTCACGAGGACGTGAGCCAACATCAATGCGCTCAATGTAAGAATTGCCGCCAAGAAGATAATCAGAGAAAATAGATTGCCGCCAAGAGTTGCCATCTTGCATCGGATTTGGCCGATTAATAAGCGACTCAAAAGCATCATGGGTGATGGCGCCATCCGATTTTCCTCTCTTGCGAGTGATCTGCAATTCAACATCGGCAGCGGCTTTTGCTGCCATCCACACGCAGGCATAGACGATGACGTTGCGTTGATAGCCTTCCTTGGCAAGCTGCGAGAAATCGCGGGCTTGCCACACAGGGCGATTGAGCGACCATGACGAGACCATTGATCCGACACGAGACGATTTGGATTCGAACAGGCGGCTAAACCAACTCATGCGATCCTATAGTCTCCTAATGCTCGGCATTCCGGCCAAACTTTTGCGGGCACCCTCAAGCGCGTATCTGATTGCGTCAATGACGTGATTATTTTTGTCGGCGAGCAGAGGCAGAACCTCACTGGTCAACTTATCGATTTTGTAAGAGTACATCGTAAGTTCATCGATGCAGTGAGTGCATGATGGATGCACGACGATGTCGCAACTTTTAAGAAATTCAATGCCGTCTTCGACTGAGCCTGGGCCTTTGGCAGCGCCAACGATATTCCAACCTTTGCGACGCATAAACGATATGGTTTCGGGCCGTGCACTGTCGGCTCTGATTGGCCAGCGCTTTGCACCCAAAATATTTTCGAATAGTTCGGGCGTATGATCGATTTCGCAACCGACTTTGTAGGCTTCGGCTTCGATGTAGAGCGTTCTCGGCTCAATCAGGTGGCATTTAACGAGGACTGTTGGATCAACAGAGAAGCCCCAATCAGCACCAAGGTAAACACGTTCGTCCGGCGCAACTGTTAGTTCATCAATGCGCCAGTTGCGGAACACTGCTGACTCAGAGTTACGACGATATTGGCCCAACCAGATGTGCGCATACTTGTCAGGATCGCGCCGCTTATCCCATTCCATTTCATCCCGCAGGACTTGTGGAAACCATGGGTTCTCGGTGTAGTTTACATCGAAGATGATTGTGTCGGGCGGCGCACCGTCAGGACCAAAGAACATCGTGTCGACGGGATCACTTGGATGACGCGGGTTGTAGGAAAACCAAAGTTCGGATTTCCAAATCAGATTTCCAGCGTCGTCACGAACCTCTTTGCGGATCGTCGGCACCAGCAATTCGATGCTGATCTTTGAGACCGTGCGGGCCTCTTCAATCCATACGATGTCGATGCCTTCGGTCGACGTGATTGCTTCGGGGTTTGTGCGAAGGCCAGCGAACATGAATGTCGTGCCATTGAGGCCGACGATTTCATTGTTCGTGATCGTGTAGAACCAACTCAAGCCGAGTTGCTTGATCTTGTCTTCAAGCAATTTCTTCGAAGAGGTTTTGATGCTCTTCTGAATTTCGCGGACGCACATGATGCGCAATTCACGCTCGGCACCCATGCTGACAAGAACGGATGCAATCGTATGTGACTTTGCGGAACCGCGACCGCCTTTGAAAACCTTGTAGCGCGAACGCTCGGTGATGCGCCGAAACGAAAATGGAAGTTTTAACTTAGCGCTCGGTGCCTGCTTTGACCCACTCGACAGCAATCGTGTGCGCGACTGGGCCACCGTCTTTGCCTGTAATTTCGTGTTCAACAGCTTCTGCCTTTTTCCACCCGAAGCGTGTGTTCAAGATGAACTCTGTTGCACGTTGGCCGACCGCATTGTTGCCCTTAGCGCGGGCGAACTGGTTTGAGGCAAGTGTGGCTTCGACCATTGCCGATGCCCGACTAAGTTCTGTCTTGAAATGCTTGCGAAGCGTTTTGTTATCAATGCCAAGCGCCAAAGCAATCTTATGCTGTTCGATGTTGTGGCCCGCCATCACCTGGACGATATCACGCTGCTCTTTCGTCGGTTCGAACTCTGGCCTGCCGCCCTTGTTTTTGGCTTTCATAGTTTTTGATTTGGAGCGTGAAGGTCGGCGCTACACCGCCGCTGTTCCGGTGGAACCGGACATCGCTTGCTTTTCACGCGCAATACCTTTGTACATTCCCGCTCCCAACTCCTCAATTTTTGAGAAGGGAAGCGCCGGAACAGTGAGACGACTTTGTGCTTGGTGATTTAGGAAATAGACGTACCGCAGTTGAAACCTTGGTATCGGCTTGCAACCGAAATCAAGGAATGGCTTCAACGAAGCGCCACCGCCAATTTTGATCCCATACTTGTTTGCGAGCTCAATCCTGCGCGGTCGCCTTGCATCGGTGAGAACCAGTCTAGTTTCGACTAGGCCGTCTGGAAACTTAATGATTTGCCCGTGGCCCGCGAGAACTAGGTTTGCCTCGTCTACCAAGATCGGTTGAGTCCAGCCCCATTCGCGCATTGAAGCGGCGATCTGTGCGACCTGCTCTTTCGAGTGCGTGCGGGCGTTGTTCGCATATGGCTTAAGGTCTGAAATCGAACGTCGTTCGACGTTAAAAGCTGGCCACCCTTACGAATTATCCATGGCGAACGGGAAAAACTCCAGCGAAATTGGTTGCAGGGGAGGGATTTGAACCCCCGTCCTTCAGGTTATGAGCCTGACGAGCTACCGGACTGCTCCACCCTACGTCAGAAATGCAAAACGCCCCGCAAGTGATTTGCGAGGCGCGGCTTTGGATTGGGTGCGATTCATAGTGGTGATTTGTACAAACTGTCAATAGGGGTCGTCCGGCGGGTAAATTTTTGGCCTGTAATCCGGTGCGTGTGACGAGTTGATACCACGGTCGCGACGCGGTGGATTGTAAACACGGACAAGAGCATCAAGGGCATCGCAAAGTTTTTCCAGTGCAACGCCCATGCGGACACGGCGCTCTTTGTGGCGGCGGAATCGCTCGGCATATTCACCGAGTGCCGCCTCTTGGATGACTATACTTTCGAGAATGTGGAAATGATCATGTGATAGCCTTCGAATGGCGTGTTCATAGCGAACTTGGGCGGCAATCCTTGCGTCTGAAATATTCTTGTACTGGCCACCATCAACGCGTTCTTTGGCTGGATCAATCACACCAGTTGGCATCAAGCCCGCGCCATAAGCATCGGCGTATAGGCGAAGCGCCGCGTGATATTGTTCGCCAGTGATTTTAGATTTCGCACAAAACGCCAGCCTATCAATCGGCGAATCCTTCATGCGATAGACCGACACTTCGTTTAAGATTATGCGCTCAATGTCGTCGCCAGCCTTGGCCATCCTTTCGTCAGTCGGCCTTTGATTTTTTGCTTCTTCGTTCAATTCAAAAGCCTTTCGCGGTTCATCACGTGATGAACGATATTTAGAACCTCACGCAGAACTCCATCGACTTTTTCATTGTCAGAAATTGGTTCACGTGAAACAACTGCACGATGCAATAATTCAAATGGCTCAATACCGCAGTTCGACATGGTGGCCTCAAACTCGCGGCAGCGAACACCAATCAGTTTGACATTTGCGCTGCCCTGCAACACCTGATTGGTGAACCACTTCGCGGCTTGCCAGTGATGCGCTTGAATGAGTTCTGTGCGCCGAAGCTGATCAATTGTCATGATGCTTGGTCCATCGTTTGGGCGCGAAAACCCTTCATGATTTCTTCGACGCGGCGCTTGCGGTGTTCCCAATCAATCGGGGCTTGCGAGGATTGGTCTCGGCGTTCTTCGGCACGGCGTTTGGATTCCGCGATGTGCCGTTGGGCCATGACTTTGGCGCGGGCGCGTTTAGCCATCACGTCTTGGCAAAAATACACGATGTCAAACGGCTTCGGCCAATACGGAGATTTTGACGGAATGCCAGCGCCGCCGTCGATGGCCTGCAGGCCAACCGATGCGGGGAACTTCGCAAAGGCTTCCGCCAAACCGACCGCATAGACCTTGAAATCCTTCTCGCCTATCGGCCCGTTTGGCGATCCGCTCATGCGATATTTACCGATAAGCAACGCAGCAAGTGACGTGGTGTCGTCGCGTGTGGCTGGCGTTGCATCCGCGTCAATTTTGGCGATCACACGCGCCATGTCGCCAGCATCGTAGACCTTGGAAGACTTCGTCACGTCACGAAGCTCACCGCCCAAAAGGTTCTGGGCCCTGATCATCGTCGGGCTGCAAAGCGGCAAAGACTTCGTCAGTGAATGATCGTTGTGGTTTTTGTTTACGGTTGCCAGTGCGGTCATAGCTGCCCTCCATGAGTTTCGTGAATGATTTTGCTTGCAAGACGAAATCGAAATCGGCTTTCCAGCCCTTGGCGTTGTCGCCGCGCAGGAACGGGCTGTCTCGAACTTTGCCGATTGCTATGCGCCAACCCTCGATGCCGCCGCATTCGGTCAAGCGGGCCTTGAGGGCCTTGGATCGGGGTTCGGTGAGGCGCTGGATTTTTGGCAAGCCGGTTGCTTGAGCGGTTTCGTTCCAAACTTCGATGGCTTCGGAAAAATCATCGGGCGCTTGAGGGATGGACCTTTCTTTCTGATCTGTCTCTGTCTCTGTCTCTGTCTCTGTCTCTGGTCGTTTGTGCGTAACGGTTTCCATAACGGAATTATCCGTTACTTTTGCGTTACGCTTTTTTTCACGGTAACGGTTTTGGCGCTCTGCATTTGTCGGGTCTGCAACGTCAGATTTGTATTGACGGGCGTTCCAGTTATGAGGCTCGGTAACACCGTCGATCACGTCCAAAAGCTCACGTGAAATCAGTTCTAGGATGCTTTTTTCAATCTCACGTTCGCTGGTGCGCAAGAGAAATGCTACATCTGCGATAGGTGGCAATTGACCATCATTCTTTGCGGCAACGCACAGCAGGTTTGCCCACGTCTTGAACAAGGCTGGCGGCAAGCGTTGTGCTTTCGGATTATCAAGCGTTTCGACATGAAATCTAAACCAAGTTGTCATGCGTAATCCCCCTCGCGCTCAAGGCTTTTGCGGCAGGGCGGAATCCAATCGAATTTTGTGCCAGATGACCCGACGAGCCAGACGATCCAGCAATAGGCCGTGGCTGTGCTACCCTTTGCCGTAAGCTTTCCTTTGTGCATCACAACGCGTTCTGAAAACTGTAGAACATGGCTGGGTGGAAACTTGGAGAACAGTGAATTGTAACGGCCAACACTTTCTAAAAATGCCGTCCTCACAATCATTGCGACACCAATGTGTGATTGCTTAAGTGCAGCCTCAATAAATTGCTCGGCCAGCCGGAATGGTGGATTGGTGATGGTCCAATCCGTTTCAATCGGCTCCGAAAACAAATAGTCAGCCACCGGATAGCCAGCACCATAGTCAAAAATATCTGACGCAATGACGCGCCCAAAATACTCGCCTAAGGGCTTGGCCATGTGGCCACGGTTTGCTGCGGGCTCACGGCAGAGCTTATCGTCAAACGCACGTCCGTAAGCCTTCAATCGCTCCAACAATGCCCGCGTTGCCCATGGCGGCGTTGGGAAATCATCGAGGCTGTCGTGAGCCTCAGTGCGTTGTTGCATCACTGCGCTGGAAGTGTTCTGGCTCATGCCTGCCGCTCCCAATGACGGCCAGACTTACCGCACACATCGCCGCCCTTGCGCTGCAGCGAACCCTTGCGCCATCTCGCAAGAGTTTCATCTCGCTCTTGAAAGGTCGCACGTCCGGCGCTACTCACGCGCACAACACGGCCATCAACCAAGGTCATGTCACGAACGCATTTGGAACCTTGAAACACACGGTAGTGCAGGCATGTCTTGCAATCATTTGCCATTGAACGCCCTGTCCTTGTCTTCGCGCTCAAGCAAAACCCGCTCGACGTGTGGCTTGGTGGCGGCGCGATAGGCGGTGTCACAGTGCGCACAGCCATAGTCCCAAATCAGCGCAGCCTCGGCAGCATTGTGATCTTCAATTAGCCAGCTGCGTTCAAGACACGCGGTTTTTGCGGCCTCCTTAAGCCAATCATCTTCACCTTTTGCCGCCCACTTTGGTTTGTTATTTTTGCCGAGTGCTCGCTTGCGCCAGGTGGCAATGTCCACTTGAAAAACGTCAATGCCCAAATCATCGGCCACACACAAAATTGCACCGATGACCGCGAATTGCTGATAGGTCACCATCAAATTTATGTGGCGCATGTCGATAACGATCTGCTCGCAATAGATGACAGCGGGCTTGATGGTTTTGCAGAGCGCCGACAGCCATTTGCGATAGTCACGAATAAGAGGCAGCTCGTTTTCGCCATAGCTTTCGAAGTCTTTGACACCCCACTTCGGCGCAACGCCAGCCAGGCTCTCGCCGTAGCAAAAGCCGGAATGACGCGGTGCCTGATCGAGTGCCAAAACCATCATGAATCTAAGCCTTGGAACAAAGGCAAGTCGCCAAGCTTCAATGAAATTTCTGCAAACACATCTTTTTGATCGTCGTTGAGCGCGTCGGTTACACCCTCGGCTTTGCGCAGGAATTTGCGCTCGGCAAGTTTGGCACTCAGTGGCTTTTTGGGAATGCCATTTTCTGCAGCGGCTTTCTTGATGGATTTGATCTCGTCAATGTGCGGCTGGCACTGCTTTGCCGCAGCTTCCATGATCGCGTTGATCCTTGCTTCTTCTTCTTCGATTGAATTGATGTAGCCCTTGAGCAAGGTTTCATTGATGCCGTTCACGGAGGAATGAATTGTCGCGCCCTCAGTGGGGTTTTCAGGAATTTTGGCTGATTTTGGCATGGGGTTGTTTTCCTCTGATTTTATTAGCGAACAGTTTTGTGATGAGTTGCACACCACGATTTTCCATTGACGACTTTCGCGCCACACATGGTTCGGTTCTCGTCATTGATGGTGAAGCGGCACTGGTCATCACCAAGCTGGTGGATGAAACCTGCTTTGTAATTTGTGTGCGATTTACCGATCAGCACATGACGCACAGGCGATTTCAACCGCAGTCGCAAGCGTTGTGGGTGCCGAGGCTTAGCCTCTGTCATGTCGCGGATTGGTGCTTCGTCAATGGCTATGAACTTGCCGTTACGGGAATGGATGAGGCGCATGTGTGAGTCCTTTTTGTTTTGCGAGGTAGTTAAAAACCGAGGCTTCTGTTGTCTTGAAAAGTTGCGCGATTTCGAGAGTGTTGAGGCCAAGCCGAAATAGGTATCGGTAGTTCTGAGGCTCACTCAAAAATGGTTCTGTGGGATCAGCCAATTTCGCGTCATGAGTAAACCCTGCTTGCGCAGACACCTCGACCATCCGCATTGGCTGGACCTGCTTAGTTCGATGCCCACAGTCGAGGGGAAGCCTGATCGAGGCGCTATTCACAGCGATTTCCGCGCCGCAATTTTTTGAAGTAGGTTCTCAGCTTCAAGTATAAGGTTTTCAGTAGAAGCATCTGCGTTCCCTTTTGCAATTTCAATTTCGAGGTACGCGAGATCACGCTTCACTGACTTTTCTAAAATCGAAAGATAGACATCGTGCACACGCCACATAAATGCGAGTGAGGCACGGCGCTTATGGCGCAAGTTCCATTGCGACCAGTAGCCAAGTCCAAACGCTGTTTCAGCGCGGCGCATCGCACCCTCGCTGTCGCTGGGGCCTTCCATGAGGCGGGCTAAAATCGATTGGTGTTCTTGGCGGGCTTGCGCAATTTCCATAGCTTCACACTTGCCCAAATCTTTTTGGCACGTTGCCAAGTTGCGGTATGCAATGGTGAACTGCGGCGCTGAAAGGAATTGAGATCATGTCAATCATCCTTCGCCATTTGGCAAAGGGACCAAGCGAACAAAGTAACAAAGCCGTAAAGGAGTGCGAACCCGATCCACCAAAATATCACGCGGCCTCGTCTGGTTGGGCGGGATTGCTAACTCTCAAAAATGCAAGCCGTGTTTCGTGCATATCCTGCACAGTGACAGCGCCGTCGGTGATCCCAACTATTCGTTCGGCTATTTCTGGAGAGGGCATTCGCGCACCCGTCATCCAAAGCCTGACTGCAGCGCCAGTGACACCGCCGATCACTTCGGCCATTTTTTCACCATTTATGGCGCGGTCGTCCATGTATGATTTGAGGTTCATGTGCGACAATAAAACAAATTGTTTGAAAAATGTCAAACACATTGTTTGTAGACCACACAACAATCTGTTGCGAAACTGCAACGATGTTGAATAGATTAAGAGAATTGCGAAAAGCCAGCGGGATGACGCTTGATGAAGTGGCCAAACTTGCCGACACTTCAAATCAGATGCTTGGCATGTTGGAGCGTGGCGATAGGCAGTTAACCCAAAAATGGATGGAGCGTCTTGCCCCAATTTACAAGGTTTCTCCCTCTGAATTGTTGCCTGTAAAGTCAACAAGCCACCGCATTCAGCTTCAAGGCGAGGTTCAAGCGGGTAAATGGAATGCCCGCGATCAACAGGATATTGAGCTTGAATATTTCGATTTACCGCTGCCGGAAGCCTATGAAAACCTGAGGCCCTATGCTTTGCGCGTGGTCGGGCCTTCTATGAATGCGATATATCCCGAGGGCACCATACTGATTTGTTGCCACCTCGAAGATTTATGCGAACAGCCGATCCCTGGAAAGCGCTACATCATCGACAACATTGATCCAGCCGACGGGATTGAAACCACGGTGAAAGAATTCGTGATTGATCAAGACGGCAGACCATGGGCTTGGCCACGCTCAAATCACCCGCTGCATCAGGAGCCGGTAGCACTTGATCACGGTCAAAACGGCCATACAATTCAGATCAAGGCAAAAGTTATCTTCTCATTGAGGGGCGAATGATGCAACAAATCCCGTTGTTTTTGCCCCGCTCCAATTGTTGTCAAATCAAATTTCAAACAAATTGTTTTATTTGACTTGACACAAAAACAACAATCTGTTTTATTTCCCTCCATCAGCTACGGAGGGCAACATGCCAAACACCACAACAATCTATGTTTCGGCCAGCGCGATAGGCGTGTCGGCCAAGAACAAGAACTTTCCCAGACTCACTGAAATCCCTGCGCTCCGGTTGATGCACCAGCACGACTTTAACCGTCGTGGCCTGCGCGTGAACCCGACAGGCGGCTTTGTGTCTAAGCGTGTGCCGATTGTTGGCCGTTGCCCGACGGTGCAGCAATGACACAGAAGCAAAAGCTGCAAACACTTCTCGCATCCGCCGCCGCATTCAAAGAGCAGGTCAATGTTTTTGACATGATCAAGCGCGGCAAGTTTTCAAATGAAACGGGCGACTATCTGAAGGCTGTGATCGAAGCCGAAAACGCCCTGACACAAGCCCTAGCCCTTTTTGACGGGAGCGCACAATGACCCTCTGGCACGAAAAAGAAATCGACGTGACGCTGCAATCAGACGTGCGCGGCGTTTCAATTTTTACCGACATCGAATGCACTGTGCTTGTGGATTACGATTCTGTTGATGGTGAAATTGAATGGAAAGTGACGGGCTTCAAATTCACCAACTACCGCGACGACCAAACAACGGTCATTAAAGAAGGCGATGACCAAGTGCATTGGGCCATCCTCATGTCGGCACTTGATGACAGCGTGATCGAAGAAAGCGTGGCCAAAGAGTTCACGTTTCAACAGGACAGCGACAGTGGCTACTTCCACAGCCCACAGGTGACGGCATGAGCTACCACATGGCGACGGAACAAGAGGCGGATCAAGCGTTAGCTTTTTTAAAGCCGATCATCGAAGCGGCGAATGCCTCAAATCAAAATGGTGAGGACGCAATCGTCAAGGTCGTAAGGGCTTATAAATCCCACGATGCGCTTGTGAAGGCGGTTGATGAAACTCGAATTTTGATTTCCTATTTGCGGCGACAATTCGAACTTTCTGACAAACTGGATGGGATCAATATGGCTCATGTGATTGAGCTTGAGCCAACCATCCGCGCCGCACTCGCTAAAGCCACAGGTGCAGCATGACAGTCACCTATCACAATGATTTTGAACAGGGCAGCGGCGCTTGGCTGGCACAACGGTGCGGAATGCTCGCGGCCTCAGAAATCGAACGCATTCTTACGCCAACGCTCAAAGTCGCCAGAACCGAAAAAGAACGGCAGCATGTTTATGAATTGCTTGCCCAGCGAGTGAACAAATATGTTGAACCTCAATATATCAGCGATGCGATGTTGAGGGGAGAGAATGAAGAAATTGCAGCGCGTGAATTGTATTCCGAAAAATATGCGCCAGTAGCCCAATGCGGTTTTGTTACGAACGACAAATGGGGCTTTAATATGGGGTATTCGCCCGATGGCTTGGTCGGTGATGATGGCTTGATCGAGGTTAAATCACGCGCCCAAAAATACCAAATGCAGACGATCATAGAAGCCGTTTTGCCTGTTGAGTTTTCGCTTCAAGTTCAATCCGGCTTGCTCATATCAGAGCGCAACTGGTGCGACTTCATTTCATACTCAGGCGGAATGGTGATGTTTGTTTTGCGCATCTTTCCCGATCCTGTGATCCAAAACGCAATCGTAGAGGCCGCGTCTGCCTTTGAAGCAAGGCTGGCAGAAAAACTATTGGTCTATACCGCCAACGCTCAAAATTTTCACCCTACAGAAAAACGTGATTATGAGGACATAACGCTATGACCGACCTTTCAAAAACAATCGACCCTAAATCAGACCAGTTAAATTCGGATGATCTGATCGCTGGCCCAATCACAATTTCCATTACGAAAGTCAGTGCAAATCCGGCAAGTCCTGAGCAGCCGATTTCTATCTTTTTTGAGGGCGACAATGGCAAGCCGTACAAGCCCTGTAAATCCATGCGGCGCGTTCTTGTGAACACTTGGGGTTCTGAGGGCTTGAAGTACGCTGGACGATCATTGACCCTTTACCGCGATCCCACCGTTAAGTTTGGTGGCTTGGAAGTTGGTGGAACTCGGATCAGCCACATGAGCGATATTGAGAAGCCAGTCACGATGGCGCTTACCGCAACACGGGCAAATCGCAAGCCGTTCACAGTTAAACCGTTGCCACGACATTCTGCTAGTCAGCAATATGAAAAGGCTCCTCCAGCGAACAATGTTGCAGCGCCAGAAACGCTTGAACTTGCCCGTGATGCAGCAAAGGGCGGCACCGATGTTTTCACGACATGGTGGAAGTCGGCAAGTCAAGATGAACGCGTCGCCGCAAAAACTATCGGGGATGAACTCGCCGCTTTGCGCACCAACGCTGACAAAGAACAGGCCGATAGGGCTGAGGCGCAAGCGGATGAAATGCCATGAGCGTGAAAGGCACTGAAAAATGGATGACCCCGCGCCAAGGCGAAATGATCGGCGGTGGCTGGGTGATTTTCCGGCGCGGCAAAACAACAGGTCGCATTGGGAATCCTAGAAAAAACCAGAGCGGCTCTAGGCCACCTTTCGAATACCCGACGAAGCAAGCCGCACTGATCGAAGCGGAGCGTCTATCAGATGCAAACCCGACAATTGAATACTGTGTGTTTGAGCAAGTCCACCGCGTTTTGAAAAACACAAAAGTTGAAGGGAAGTGCAATGAAAAGATTGATGCATAGTCTGTTGCTCGCCGCTGCGATTACTTTGGCGGGGCCACCGATTGGAACGCTGGTCGACGTTAGTTTTTTCAGCGGTGAGGCGTTTGCGTCGATATTAAGCCCGCCTCTGTTCGTTCGCGGCCAATTGGTTTGTGCCGTAAACGTCAACAGGTTTCTCCGCAAGATCGGAAAGCGCGGAACTGGATCACCATCTTCGCTTAGCTTTCTGCAATTCCGGCGCACGGCAAACCCAATGCGTGGCGATGTTGTGTTCAATTATCGCGGCAAACGTCAAGGCCACGTCCAAGTCTATGATGGTGGCGGCAAGTGCTGGAACCCATCGCAACGTCATGGCTGGATATTGAGGCCGTGCAACGCGACGTGGGCAAGAATTCGCAAAATATATTTGAGGGTTAAATAGATGACTGCACAGGCATACCCATTGGCGTGGCCAGACCACATTCCACGATCAGCAAATTTTGAGCGCAGCAAATTCAAGACGACACTGCCACAGGCTTTGAAGAATGTGCGGGACAGCTTGCAGCGTTTTGGCAACGACAGTGGCAAAGATTTGAACAACATCGTGTTGTCGTCAAATGTGACGCTAGGCATGGAAAAACCACGCGACCCTGGCATTGCCGCATGGTTTGTTTGGGATGGTGAAAGCGTGTGCATCCCTGTTGATCGGTATGAATCTGCGGAAGCCAATCTGCAGGCCATTCATCACATCATTGAGGCGCGGCGCACAGAGTTGCGCCACGGTACATTGCATTTGATTAAGGCGACCATGAAGGGTTTCAAGGCTTTGCCGCCACCCGCTGGCAAAAAAGCTCGTCGACCTTGGACAGAAGTTTTGCAACTTAATGTCAATGCCACGAAAGAGCAGGTCGAAGCGTCATATCGTTTGGCTGCGAAGAAAGCACACCCTGACAACAGCGGCTCATCCGAAGCCATGCACGAACTGAATGAAGCAAAGCGGGAGGCTTTGGCGTGATGGGTGACAATTCAAAAATCGAATGGACGGATCACACTTTCAATCCATGGGTGGGCTGTACGAAGGTAAGCCCTGGCTGCGATCACTGCTATGCCGAAGGCTGGTCAAAGCGTAGTGGCATGGTGACGTGGGGGCCTGGCGAAAGACGGCGCACAAGCATCGCCAATTGGAACAAACCACTGAAATGGAATGCCGAGGCCGAAAAAGACGGAAAGCGGGCCAAGATATTCTGCGCATCACTGGCAGACGTGTTCGACAACGACAGAGCAATCACTTCTGGCTGGCGCGGCGATCTCTGGCACTTGATCGACAAGACACCGAACCTTGATTGGCTGCTACTCACTAAGCGGCCACAGAACATCAAAAAGATGCTGCCTGAAACTTATGGCGCTCCAACTTGGGGGCAAGGTTGGCGCAACGTATGGCTAGGAACCACAGCGGAAAATCAGCAGGAAGCGGATCGACGCATTCCGCACTTGCTAGCAGTACCCGCGACAATCCACTTTATCAGCGCAGAGCCTTTGTTGGGTGTACTTCAACTTGATGAATATTTGCATGACAGCAGTTGCGATTACGTCAATGAAAACTATGGGCCAAATTATCTTTGCACCTGCGAGGAACCATTCGAGCATCGCGTGAACTGGATCATCGCAGGTGGAGAAAGCGGCGCTGGCTTTAGGCCCATGCAAATAGAGTGGGCCGAGGCAATCCAGCACCAATGCAAAGCCGCAGGAACGGCGTTTTTCTTCAAACAAGACAGCGCCTTCAAATCCGGTCAACGCGGACGGGCAAGTGATGCGCTCTGGGCCTGCAAACAGTTTCCAGCTTCAACAACAACGGAGATATAAAATGACGATTTTAGTAAACGGACGCCATGTCACTTGGGATGAGTTTTTAGCTTCAGCTGAGACAGCGACGGACGTGAGGCTCTACAACTTGCCCATGGTCACCGCCGTTCCTGAGTTGCCAGTTGCGACGGTCGTGAAGCTCGACAACTTGCCCATGGTCACCGCCGTTCCTGAGTTGCCAGTTGCGACGGTCGTGTGGCTCTACAACTTGCCCATGGTCACCGCCGTTCCTGAGTTGCCAGTTGCGACGGTCGTGTGGCTCGACAACCACCTTAAGTCATTGAAGAAGCCAAAGCCCGCGCCCCAAAAGCCTAAGAACGAAGCGCGCAGACTTTAGGTGCGCACATGGTCGCCTTCAACTTCATGCCGCAGTTCGCACCGCGCATCGTAGATGGAACAAAAATCCACACGCTACGAGACAAGCCACGCGCAAAGCTTAGCGACACGCTCCAACTCTACACGGGGCAGCGCACCAAGGATTGCAGGCTGATCAAAGAGGTCGTCTGCACGGCGGTTGTGCCTGTCGAGTTTATTGCTGACTATGATTGGAAGCTTGATGGAAAATGGATCAACCCAATTTACCTTGAGCCGTTTGCGATGAACGATGGCTTTTCAAATGCCGATGAATTGTTCACTTGGTTTCTCGACAACAAAGGCCCGCAATGGTCTGGCTATCTGATCGCGTGGGGCGATGCGCCGTATCTTGTTATTGAACCAAAGCCTACGCCGCCACCTACCGTCACCATAAAAGACGGCATGGGTTTGAAGAAAATCAGGGACATGACAGGATGAAACGCTGCTACATTTTTGACATAGATGGAACGATTGCGGATAACAAACATCGCACTCATCACCTCGAAAAAAAGCCAAAGGATTGGGATAGTTACCACGAAGGCGTTGAATCTGACGGTGTGTTCGAACACATCTTGCAGCTCTATATTTCTTTGGAAAAGGATTTCCAAATTGTATTTTGTTCTGGTCGCCATGATGGACAGCGACGGGTTACATCTGAATTTCTAATCAAAAATGGCTTTCATTCTAGTAGTGGCCTCTACATGCGCAAAGAGGGCGATCATAGGCCAGATTACGTCATCAAACTAGAATTGCTGGCGCAGATCAGGGCAGATGGCTTTGAACCTATCATGGCTTTCGATGACCGCAATTCAGTTGTGAAAATGTGGCGTGAGGCTGGCATTCCGTGCGCCCAAGTTGCGGAAGGTGATTTCTAACTTATGCCCCCAGCCCTCCGCATAATCCACTCCGAAAAGCCACGAGTTGCATCCGAACCCAAGATGCCGCTAGGCTATGGGCTGCGGGCCGCACTGGTGGAACTTGTCAAAGCAATGGCGGAGGCGGAGGCACGGCGGATTGTGGGCGGGACAGAGTGATGATGAATTATGAAGGCAAATGTGTTGGTGGCCCTTGGGATGGGAAATCAATGGCTCACACAACTAAAGTAAAAACTTTCTTGCGTGATGGCGGAACCGAACTAGAGGCCGTCAACATTGGTGAGTATCGAATGAACGACTTCAACACATGGCACTGGTTTGAAACGAAAGAAGGCCACGCCATGAATGTTCTGTTTGGGAATGTGGGATGAAACGCTGGGCCATCTACACGCGCTACAGCAGCGACAGACAGAACCCGAAGTCGTGCGAAGATCAGTTGCACGAATGTGAGGGACGGGTGGCGCTGCTCGGCGGTGTGGTGGTCAAGCGTTATGCCGATGAAGCAACCAGCGGCGCACATGAAGCCCAGCGCCCGCAATACCTATCCATGATCACGGCAATGAAATTAGGCACCTTCGATGCACTTATGGCCGAAGACTTGGATAGGCTGAACCGCAACCTTGAATCCTCCGCCAGGCTTTACAGCTTGGCCGTTCGTGATGAGGTTGAGATTTGGACGATTGCCGATGGTCGCATTTCGCAGATGCACACAGGCCTCAAAGGCCTCATGGGTGAAATGTTCCTGCAACAGCTTGCCGACAAGACGCGGCGCGGAATGCTCGGCAAAGCTCGTGGTGGAACGATCATGGCTGGCAACTGTTTTGGCTATGACATTTCGGGGCGCGGGTTGCGGGTGATCAATGAAACCCAAGCGGCAACCGTGCGTCGGATTTTTGGTGAATATGCCAGTGGCGTTTCGCCCAGAGCAATCGTTACAGCCTTGAACCGTGAACAGGTGGCCACGCCCAGAGGCGCATTGTGGCGGGTTTCAACTCTCATGGGCAACGCCAAGCGCCTCAATGGAATCCTGAACAACCCGATCTATATCGGCAAGCCCGTGTTCAATCGCCAGCGGTTCGTCAAAGACCCCGAGACGGGCAGGCGCATTGCACGGCCTAACCCACCAGAGTCATGGATTCACCAAGAATCGCCACACCTGCGGATTGTTTCGGACGATGTTTGGCAAGCCGCACAATCGCGCCGGAAAGGGCTTGGCGATGTTTCGCGGCCCTACGCCATGCGCAGGCCAAAGACGTTGTTGAGCGGGCTTGTCCGTTGCGAGGATTGCGGTTCGCCAATGTCTTTGAACCAAGGCTATTTCCGCTGCACAGAACGCCAAAACTCAGGCTCGTGCGACATGAGCAGGGGCATCCGCAACGATCATCTTGAAGGCTGGATTTTTGATGGGCTGGAAATGGCGCTAGACGATCAGGAATTGGTAACGACCTACATCACGCACCTGCACAGCACCGTGGCGCGTCTTGAAAGCGAACGGGCCGCAAAAGCCGCAGAGCAAGCCAGATCGGCCCACGAAATTGACAGAAAGATTGACAACATAATGGCCGCGATAGAGGGCGGCGCCGAAAGTGCATCTTTGATGGCAAGATTGGCCGATTTAGAGCGGAAAAAGCTTGGTTTTCATGCGGTGCCGAAAGCCCAAACTGCAACCCTTCGCGTCATTCCCGACGCACCAGCCCGTTTTCGCCGCCAAATCACCGAACTTCGGCTTTTCGTGGCTCAAGACACGCCAGAAGGCGTTCGGGCGAGGGAATCGATCCGATCAATGATTTCGAGGATAAGTGCAGGCAAAACGGCGCTTGAGGTGGATGGAAACCTCGGGGCGATCCTGTCTTATGCGGATCGCCCCGAAAGTTTGACCAAAGGTGGTTGCGGGAGCCAGATTTGCAATGACGAACTTCAGGTTATGAGCCTGACGGTCGATGGACCCTCTCTGCCACGGTACGGCCAAGCTGCCCAAATCAGCAATTGGAGAAGCATGGAAAACGACGGATATTGCTGGTTGGTGGGGACCTTTCGAATGATTTTATAGAAGCTTGGGCTGGCTCTGGTCAAACAAAGCCGGGGGGTCGTGGCATAATTGCCACGATCGATTTTGTGTTGGGATTCGTTAGTATTCAGATGTGGAATGAATGCGGCTGTCATACGACCACGTCGTTAGTTCCTCTTCATGATTGTAGACGCGCCCGCCATGTTTGCGAAAAGCAGGGCCAGTTCCCATCCAACCCATGTTATCGATTGTACGCTTTTTTAGTCGAAGATAATTGGCTGCCTCTTCAACTGTTAGGAAGGGGGCTAGTTGTCATGTTGTTCATATTTGTTCTCCAGTCGATTTTCATGGCGGAATTGCCAGGCAACAACAGAAGACTTGTCTTTGCGGTCAATAATTCGTTCGGCTCAGAATTGAGTTATTTGGGGCTTCGCTTGATAGATTGATGGTGAACATTGTCTCGCTCCCAATAGAACATTGAGTGGTAAATTTTAGTCGCCTTTTCGGTGGGACAATTGGGGTGTAAGCTCTCGACATCATACGGACGCGAAAAGTGTCCCACTTCGCGGTAAGATATTGTATTGAATCTATTCAGGCGCTCCCGCAGGGATCACCAGAGTGTCTGCCTTAGCGGTGGTTAGCTGTGAACAGCGTGATTGCAATGCATGCGATAAAAAGTGCGAAGGACAATAATTTCCAGAATAGCAGTGGGTTTCGTTCCAACAGGGGCTTGTCACGTGCTAGTCTTAAACTCGAATTGGGCTTACGTAAATTTTCAACAAATGCTGAGAGCACTTCTGTGCGGCGCTGTGGGGCGAGTTGGACTGCTTGCTCCAATGCCGCGTCAATCCAATCTGGAACATCTTTGCGGCGCGTGGCTGCGGGCAAATACTGTGCGCGCGAAATTTGGCCAGCGGTTTTGAAGCCGCCTCCATATGGCAAATGGCCGGTCAGCATTTCATAAGTGATCACACCAAGGGAATAAAGATCGGAAAGTGAAGACGGTTTGGTGCCAAGCAAATGTTCGGGTGCTGCATAATCTGCAGTGCCAGCGGGTGATACACTTTTTGAATTTTCAGCAGTGCTGGCGGCGAGTGAGGATCCAAAATCGATCAGTTTCACCAAGCCTTGTACATCAATCATCACATTCGCTGGCTTTAGATCGAGGTGCAAAATGTCTTTGCGGTGCATAGCGCGCAGGCCCAACACGATTTGTTCGACGATCGAGCGGACTTTTTCTAAGTCAGGTTTAGGATTGTCGAGCATCCATTGCTCCAAAGTTTTGCCTTCGAAATATTCAGCTACATGATAGAGAAACTTTGGTTGGGCGCGTGGCGTGAAAACTTTCAAGACATTCGGACTGGCAATCAGGCGGCCGATCCATTCTTCACGCGCGAAACTATTGATGTAATTTGGATCGTCTTCAAAATTTTGCGAGGGTGTTTTGATGGCGACAGTCTCGCCCGATAGGGTCTCCTTCGCTAGATAGACTTGCCCTCGATTGCTTTCGCTGATTGGCCTGATGATGGTGTAGGCATCAAGCTGTTCTCCACCCACAAACGCCGGTGGAAAAGGTAATTTGGCCGAAGTCTCAAGTAAAGTTTCCGAATCGGCCTCGCCGCTTTCTGCTACTGAAAATATTTGCGCTGTGAGATTATCCTCGCTGCCCTTTTTATATGCGCCTTCTAAAAGCGCACTGACAGCGGAATCCAAATCTTTCAAATTGTCATTGACGGTCTTCGCAATTTCAAGACTTCCGAGAACATCGTGAATACCATCAGTGGTAAGAACAAATACATCACCTTTGTCCAAAGCCTCCAACCGGTAGTCAATCTCAACATTTGGATTGATGCCCATCGCGCGCGACAGATGTTTAAGCCCACCGCTCAGACTCAAGCGATGATCGACAGTGAGTTGTTCCAAGGTTTGTCCGCGCAACCGCCAAATGCGCGAGTCACCCGCGTGAAAAATATGGGCAGATCCTTGACGCAAAATGATCCCCGAAAATGTGCTCACCAAACCGCGCTCATCAAACTCGCGGCGTTGGCCTTGTGCGAAGAGCCAGCCATTGGTGGCTTTCAAAACGGTGGCGACTGAACGTTTGACGCTCCAGCTTTCAGGCGTTGCATAATAATCTTCCAAGAAAGTCCGCACGCACATTTCACTGGCTTCTTTTGCGCCCTCACAAGATGACATGCCATCGGCAATAGCAATGGCGATGCCCTTACTTTGCAAGGTGTGATCCTGCGGTATCATAACGCCATAAGAATCATCATTGCGGGGTTTTCGCCCCGCAATGGAATGTTGGCCAATTTCGATTTTGAGTGGTGCAGAACTCATGTCACATCGATCATCGCAATCGTTCCATCTGGCATTTCTTCGGCGATTTGCCCCTTAGGATTTTCAACGAACAACATAACTAGAGCCAGCGCAAGGCCTGAGCCAATGGCCGCCACTGCCAGCATGGTTTGTGCGTCATAGCCTGCATAGATGGTGAGGAACAACACACCGCCAACATTGCCAAAAGCGCCGACCATTCCGGCGATTTGCCCTGTGAGTCTGCGCTTGATCATCGGCAACATTGCATAGACCGCGCCATTGCCTGCGTTCACAAACAGTGAGCAGAAGAAAGTGGCCGCAACGGCGAAGGCTGCACCGGTGGCTTGACCCATCGTACTCATGGCAAAATAGCCAAGTGCCGTTCCTGCTAGGCATGTCATCAGTGTTTTCTTGCGCCCGAAGATATCACTGAGATAGCCGCCAGCAGGACGTGCGAAGAATGTGGTAAGACCGAAGCTTGCGCCGAGAAAGCCTGCAACGCTCAAAGAAAATCCAAACGTGTCTTTGAACAGCAACGGCAGAATGGAAACCACTGCCAGCTCTGAACCAAAGGTTATAAAATAGACAAAGTCTAAAACCGCTACTTGCTTGAATTGGTAGTGATGAATGGCAGCGACGGGGTTGGTGAAAATTGTTTTGTTGATGCGCCATGTGTCATACATTTGAAACGCAAAGAGTGCTGCGAGCCCAATGTAGCAGAGCAGCGTGGCCGCATCAGGCATGATCTTCATGCCTGAAGGTCCGAGGCGGTAAGCGAGGAAGGCCAAGGTCATTGTCAAGGGTGCTTGCATTACACAATAGAGGACGAAATCGAATTTTGACGTCACTTCCATTGCACCTAATTTTTTAGGGCTGAAATAAGTTGAGCCCTTTGGCATGTCGCGCACGCCTGCATAATAAATGAAGGCATAGATGATGGAGATCACACCCGTGGCCGCAACGGCATAGCGCCAGCCATCTGCACCGCCATAACCTGATGCCACCCATGGCAAAACCAAGGCAGCAGCAGCAGAACCAAAATTTCCGAGGCCAGCATAAAGCCCCTGAGCCAAGCCCGTTTCACGTGCTGGATACCATTCACCTATCAAGCGGATGCCAACCACAAATCCCGCTCCCGCGAGACCCAATAGAAAGCGCGAGAAGGCGAGGGCTGCGTAACTTTGTGCAAAAGCAAAAAAGAAGCTGATTAAGCCAGCCGCGATTAACAGTCCTGTGAACATCAGGCGTGGGCCAATTTTGTCTACCACCACGCCCACAATAATTCGTGCTGGAATTGCTAGTGCAACATTGAGGGTGAGCAGTGCTGCCACTTCAGGTTGGCTGAGATTAAAAGTTTCGCGAATTGAAGCCATCAAAGGCGCATGGTTAAACCAAAGTACAAAAGTGATGAAAAACGCCACCCAGCTGTAATGCAAAATCTTGATGCGTGGCTCGAGGCTGAAAAACGGGAATCGGATTCTAGGCGGTATCGACATTGAGTAACCTCAGCTTTATTATTTGTTTATGCTGCGCTGCAACGGATACGCCAATTTCAAATTTACAAAGAATTCGAAGTAATCAATTGAAACTGCACCATTAAACTTCTCGAACCAATATTGACGTTATCAATACCTGCATCAAAATCAAGCAATCTCCTCTCTCAGTGCGAATGTTTTGTGCAATGCAAAAAATTTCAGAAGCCGTGTGACCATTTTGTTTTCAGCTATAGTCTAGCTTATACAGTAGCTTACTTGAAAAATTTTATTTTCTACTTATCTGGCATAACCCTTGCGTCTGCATAACTGAAATTGCTGCAATGCAAAAACATGCGCAGTGAATGGGAGATGCAGATATTGGTATTAAAACAAAAACTAGTGATCATCGGCAATGGCATGGCGCCGGGGCGGATGCTGGAGCATTTGTTTGAACTGGCCCCAGCACAATATGATGTGACGATTTTCAACGCTGAGCCGCGCGTCAATTATAATCGCTTGATGTTGTCGCCTGTGCTTTCAGGCGAGAAGACTTACGAAGATATCATCACGCACGGCGATGAATGGTATGCTCAAAATTTAGTCACCCTGCACAAAGGCAAGAAGATTGCGAAAATTGATCGTGCTGCGAAAACAGTGAAGGCAGAAGACGGAACTGAAGCTTCATACGACAAGTTGGTGATCGCTACCGGTTCATCACCCTTTATTATTCCCATCCCCGGTAAAGACTTGCCCGGAGTGGTGACTTACCGCGATCTTGATGACGTTGAGAAAATGCTGGCCGCTGCAAAACAGGGTGGCAGTGCGGTGGTGATCGGCGGCGGTTTGCTTGGCCTCGAAGCTGCGGCGGGTTTGCATGCGCGCAGCATGGATGTGACTATTTTGCATTTGATGCCCACGCTGATGGAACGACAGCTTGATCCCGCAGCAGCGCATCTGTTGCAACAGGCCATTGAAAAACGCGGCATGAAGGTGCTCCTCAAAGCGAACACCCATGCGATTGTGGGCGAAGGCAAAGTGGAAGGTGTGCGGCTTGATGATGGAACGGTGTTGCCCGCATCATTGGTGGTGATGGCGGTCGGCATTCGTCCTGCATCTGCTTTGGCCAAAGACGCAGGTATTGAAGTGAACCGCGGCATTCTCGTCAATGATCAACTGATGACCAGCGACCCAGATATTTTTGCTTTAGGCGAATGTGTGGAACATCGCACGGGCATCTATGGCTTGGTTGCACCGCTCTATGAAATGGCCCGCACAATTGCTGAAAATCTAGCAGGCAAAGACAGTGCATACACAGGCTCGGTCATGTCTACCAAACTCAAAGTAACTGGCATTGATCTTTATTCCGGCGGTGATTTTGCTGAAGCCCAAGACCGTGAAGAAATAGTGTTACGTGATGCCTCACGCGGCGTTTACAAACGATTGGTGATCAAAGACAATAGGATCATCGGCATTGTTATGTATGGCGATACGTCCGATGGATCATGGTTCTTTGACAAGCTTAAGAAGGGTGAGGATATTTCCGAGCAGCGTGAAATGCTGATCTTCGGCCAAGCCTATGCAGGAGGGACCCCCCTGGACCCTACGGCGGCCGTTGCAGCCTTACCGCCTGACGCAGAAATCTGCGGCTGCAACGGCATTTGCAAAAGCAACATCACAGACGCCATCACCGCCAAAAAATTAACAACGATCGATGAAGTGCGTACACACACAAAGGCTTCTGCATCCTGTGGCTCGTGCACGGGGCTGGTTGAAAAGCTTCTCGTCATTTCTCTGGGCGATGGTTACAAACCTAACGCCATCCAACCGATGTGCCCTTGCACTGATCTGGGGCACGGTGAAGTGCGCCGCTTGATCGTGGCTGAAGGCCTCAAGAACATTCAAGAGCTGATGCAGCAGCTGGAATGGAAAACCAGTTGCGGCTGTGCCAAATGCCGACCAGCGCTGAACTACTATATGATCGCGAATTGGCCTGGTGAATATGTCGACGATAATCAATCGCGTTTCATCAACGAGCGCGTGCATGCCAACATTCAAAAGGACGGCACATTTTCGGTGGTGCCGCGCATGTGGGGTGGCATGACTTCTGCCAAAGAACTTCGCGCGATTGCAGATGTGGCTGATAAATTTGCAATACCTGCTGTTAAAGTGACTGGCGGACAACGCATCGATTTGCTCGGCGTAAAGAAAGAAGATTTGCCAGCTGTCTGGTCTGATCTGAATGCGGCGGGCATGGTCTCTGGTGCCGCTTATGCAAAAGGTTTGCGCACTGTCAAAACCTGTGTTGGCAGCGATTGGTGCAGGTTTGGTACGCAAGACTCAACAGGCCTTGGCATTAAACTTGAAAAATTCATGTGGGGTTCTTGGACGCCTGCAAAATTGAAGTTGGCCGTATCGGGTTGTCCGCGAAATTGTGCCGAAGCCACATGCAAGGATATCGGTGTGATCTGTGTCGACTCTGGTTATGATATTCACTTTGCAGGTGCTGCTGGCCTCGACATCAAGGGCACGCAAGTTCTCACTCATGTGAACACTGAAGAAGATGCGCTGGAAATGATTGTAGCGTTGACGCAGCTTTACCGCGAGCAGGGCTATTATCTGGAACGCATTTACAAATGGGCGGCCCGCGTTGGCATCGACAGCGTGCGGCAAAACATTGTGGACGACGCAGCCAAGCGCAAAGCCTATTTCGATAAGTTCGCATTCAGTCAAAAGTTTGCACAAATTGATCCGTGGCGACTACGCGCTTCGGGCCACGAAAGCCACGAGTTCATGCCAATGCGGGCATTCCCTAAACGCATTGCAGCGGAGTAAGATCATGAATCCGGATTGGGTAGATATTGGCTTGGTGCGCGATGTGCCGTTTCGCGGCTCGCGTATCGTGAGCACGGGCAGAGGCGACATTGCAATTTTCAAAGCCTTTGATGGCAAAGTCTTCGCGCTTTGGGATAAGTGCCCGCATAAAGGTGGGCCGCTGAGCCAAGGCATTGTAAATGGCCATTCGGTAACTTGCCCTTTGCATAATTGGATTGTGGCATTGGATACAGGCGAAGTGAAAGGCCCCGACAAGGGCTGTGCGCGCAAAGTCGAATTGATGATAGACAACGGGCGTATTTACATGGCCGCCATCACACTTAAAAGAGATGCTGCATGACAACGACTAAAACCACATGCCCTTACTGCGGTGTGGGGTGTGGTGTATTGGCGATGCGGCATGAAGATGGAATCGTGACAGTGAAGGGTGATCCTGATCACCCGGCTAATTTTGGCAAGCTTTGTTCGAAAGGTTTAATGCTGGCAGAAACGCTTGTGCCGCATGGCCGGCTTTTGCATCCGCAGATCGGTGGTACGAGTGCAAACTGGATTGAAGCAACTGAATTGATCGCTGAAAAATTCTCGGCGGCCATTCGCGATCATGGGCCAGATAGTGTGGCGTTTTATGTTTCAGGCCAGTTGCTCACAGAAGATTATTATGTGGCCAACAAGTTTATGAAAGGCTTCATCGGTTCGGCCAATATTGATACGAACTCGAGGCTCTGCATGGCCTCTGCAGTGGAAGGACATAACCGGGCCTTTGGCGCTGATGTGGTGCCCTGCAGCTATGAAGATTTGGAAGAGGCTGACCTGGTTGTGTTGGTTGGCTCCAATCTCGCATGGTGTCACCCCATCCTGTTTCAACGTCTGCAGGCCGCGCGTGAAAAGCGCGGAACAAAACTCGTAGTCATCGACCCGCGCCGCACCGCTTCAGCGGAAGGTTGCGATCTCTTTCTACCCATCACATCAGGAAGTGACGTCGCGTTGTTCAATGGATTGTTGCACCGACTCAACCAGTCCGGCCAGATGGATTCGGATTTTATTTCTCAGCACACATCAGGATTGAGTAAAGCCTTATTCGCGTCGCGCGAATGGACAGTTGAAAAAGTTGCCACAGCGACGAGTCTTACTCATAACGATGTTGAATCCTTTTATGCACTATTTACGCAATACTCCAAAACCGTCACCGCCTTTTCCATGGGTGTCAATCAATCTGCTTGTGGCACCGATAAAGTAAACGCGATTATCAATTGCCATTTGCTTACGGGTCGCATCGGTAAAATTGGGGCGGGGCCTTTCTCAATCACTGGTCAGCCCAATGCTATGGGTGGCCGGGAAGTGGGCGGGATGGCAAACATGCTGGCTGCGCACATGAATATTGCAAACTCTGATGATAGAAGTGCGGTGCAGAAATTCTGGGCCTCGCCACGCATCGCAGAAAAGCCTGGTTTAAAAGCCGTTGATCTTTTTAACGCGGTCAGGGAAGGAAAAATAAAGGCCCTCTGGATCATGGGCACGAATCCAGCAGTCAGCATGCCGGACACAGGCCATGTGGCTGCAGCGTTGAAGCGCTGTGATTTCGTGGTCGTATCAGACGTGATGGCGAAAACGGATACGACACAATATG
>JAYTSN010000306.1:0-3447 GCA_043745625.1 Aestuariivirga sp.
ACCAGACCGCGTTGCCGCCGTAGCTGCGAGCAACCGGCAACACCCTGATCATGATACTGAGAAATGGCCACGATAGAGTAGGACGACGACTAAAATGAAGGCCGGTGCGTCTAGTTCTAGCCTCACCAAACCACCTCCGCCCCCAACTCTCGCAACTTCACATCAACAGTCATGATTGGCATCTTCTCAACCATGGATTGGGCTGCGAGCATCAGGTCGAAGGGGTCACGGTGTTTGCCTTTCAGCAGGCCGGCAAATTGGGCGTGATGGAAGCCGAGTTCAATTTTTGAAAATGAAAATTGCTCACACACATTTTGTAGTGATAATGAAGTGGTACTCGACATTGGCAGTTTGCCGATACGAACTTTATTGGCGATCTCAAAAATAGAAATCGGGCTTATGTGAATTGTGTTCCCACTGTCGTCGAGCACCGTTCTCTGTGCGGAGCCCAGCCTTAGGTCATCAAACATTACCCAGAGCAAAACATGAGTATCAAGCAGAAGGTTCAATCGGCCCTTCCCATTCAGCGAGTTCCTCCTCAGTCATAGGAGCCAAAACATCGGGCATTTCAAAAAGTCCCTTCCAAGCGCCATAGCCAAGTGTTTTTTGCGCAGGTGCAGTTTCCGGCACAATTCGAGCAATAACTTTATTGCCGCGCGCAATAGCAACAACCTCCCCCTCCTCAACTTGTTTAAGAATTTGAGAAAGGTTGGTTTTCGCACTATGGATTTTAAAAATCTGCATTGAACTTACTTAGCTAACTACTTAGCTAACTACTTAGCTAATTTCAAGTCTATCCACTCTATAATCTGTATAAACACTTGTTACACTATTAAAACTCTGCTAACCGTGCACCTCCAAGCAACAAAAGGAATCATTTCTATGCTCAACGGTGTTATCCCCGCTTCATATTCAGGCCACCTCCGCGCTGCATTGCGCGTCATTACGGGCCTTCTGTTTCTCGAGCATGGCCTAACCAAGCTGATCCATTGGCCAACCACAGATTATTTCCCTGTTGGTCAACCGCTTCCAACGATGATGTTGGTTGCCGGCATTCTTGAATTGGTGGGCGGCGCACTGTTCGCAGTCGGAGCCTTTACGCGCCTTACGGCCTTTATCCTCGCGGGTATGATGGCTGTCGCTTATTTTATGGCGCATATGCCATCGAGCTTCTTTCCAGTGCAAAACGGCGGCGATGCTGCCTTGTTATTCTGCTTCATCTTCTTGTATTTTGCCGCAACAGGCGCTGGCCCATACAGCGTTGACGAAAACCGCAACAAATAATTTTCCACGTAATCGTAAAAAGGTCAGAGTTTCTCTGGCCTTTTTTATTGTCTGTCGCGCCTGAGTTTATCCCAGTAGTCCAACCGCTTTTTCACTTCTCGCTCAAAGCCGCGTTCGACAGGTTTATAAAATTCTTGGCGTCCCAGTGAATCCGGAAAATAGTTTTGGCCGGAAAATGCTTCGGGTTGGTCATGATCATACTGGTAACCTGATCCATATTCCTGCTGTTTCATCAGCTTGGTCGGCGCGTTGAGAATGATCTTTGGCGGTGCCACGGAGCCAGTTTCTTTGGCTGCATTCATCGCTGCTTTGAAAGCTGTGTAAAGCGCGTTCGATTTTGGCGCGGTGGCCAAATAAACCGTGGCTTGGGCCAAGGCCAATTCGCCTTCGGGCGAGCCCAGAAAATCATACACATCTTTAGCCGCCAGCGCTTGCTTTACGGCTTCAGGATCGGCCAAACCAATATCCTCGTTTGCCATTCGCACCAAGCGGCGCGCGATGAATAAGGGGTCTTCTCCTGCCGTCAACATGCGGGCCAAATAATAAAGTGCGGCATCGGGATCCGAGCCGCGCACCGATTTATGCAAAGCCGAAATCAAATTGTAATGGCCGTCGGCCGCTTTATCATAAAGCGGCAAGCGCTTTGAAACAGCCTTGCCCAATGCTTCTGAATTCAAAGGCTCGGTGCCACCCGGAACAGTTGCAAAAATTTCTTCAATAAGATTTAGAAAATAACGCCCGTCGCCATCCGCCAATGACAGCAATGATTGCCTTGCATCCGCATCAAGTGGAAGCACCCGTTTCTCAAACATTTCCGAGCGTCTGATGAGAGCATCTAGCGCTTGTTCATCCAAACGATTGAGCACCAACACTTGGGCGCGAGAAAGAAGAGCGCCGTTTAATTCGAAAGATGGGTTTTCTGTCGTCGCACCAACCAGCGTGATCGTGCCGTCTTCGACATAGGGCAAAAATGAGTCTTGTTGAGACTTATTGAAGCGGTGAATTTCATCCACAAACAACAAAGTGCTGCGGCCCTGCTCTCTGCGCATGCGGGCTTGTTCGAAGGCCTTTTTAAGATCAGCAACGCCAGAAAAAATTGCCGACATTTGCTCAAACATCAAGCCCGTTTCGCCAGCGAGTAACCGTGCGATTGTCGTTTTGCCTGTGCCGGGCGGGCCCCACAAAATAATCGACGGGATGCGCCCAGATGCCAGCATCCGTGTGAGGGTGCCATCTTCACCGACGAGATGATCTTGGCCCACAACATCAGAAAGCTTGGTCGGCCGCAGTTTATCAGCCAGAGGCCGCGGCCCCTGCTTGGTCATGCCTGCTGCTTCAAAAAGTGAGCTCATTACCCAAGCCGCAGAAACGCTTTTCGCCCATTACGCAAGAGACCAATGGTCCAGCGCCCGGTGGCTAGTGACAACACTTTGCGCAGGCTTTCGACAGTGTCAATTTTCTGGCCATTTACATCCGTAATCACATCACCTTTGCGAAAGAACTGTTGGGCTGGCCCTGTGTTGACTTCAAGTGCAACAACTCCCGTAGCATCAGCAGACAAACCAACTTCATCGGCAACAGCGGGTGAGAGGTTTGCAACCACCAATCCCGCCATCGGTGTGCGACCTGTAATGCTGGTTTCATTGCGTCCAACCGTTTCAGGTGCTGCAATCAAACGAATGCTGGTTTGCCGTGTTGCTGGGCCACGGCGATATTCGATAAGCTTACGCTCGCCAATTTTTGATGTTGCAATGAGATAAGAAAATTCTTGGGCGTTGTCGATCAACTTTCCGTCCATCGCCATAACCACATCACCACGCTGAAGACCACCAATAATCAGCGGGCTTTGCGGATGCAGATCGACAATCAGTGCACCTTCGGGTCTGGCAAAACCAAGCGAGTCTGCAATGTCGGGGCTAACGTCTTGGAAGCCTCCACCCATCCATGGCCGAACTATTTTATTACCAGCTTCTGCACCTTGGATAACCGTCTTTACCATATTGGACGGAATAGAAAATCCAATACCGACTGATCCGCCGGAACGCGAAACAATGGCAGTATTGATGCCGATCAAATCCCCATGCATGTTGACCAATGCGCCGCCGGAATTACCGGGGTTAATGGCCGCATCAGTTTGAATGAAAAATTGATAGTCCGAAGCGC
>JAYTSN010000307.1:0-9941 GCA_043745625.1 Aestuariivirga sp.
ATTGTGATCGATAACTCCTCGTGCTGGCGTTATGACCAAGAAGTGCCGCTGATTGTTCCTGAAGTGAACGCCCATGTTTTGGAAGAATATATGAAACGCAACTCTAAGCGTAATATTATCGCTAATCCAAATTGCTCGACGGCGCAGCTGGTTGTAACTTTGAAGCCTTTGCATGATGTGGCCAAGATTAAGCGCGTGGTGGTTTCAACTTATCAATCGGTTTCCGGCGCTGGCAAGGAAGGCATGGATGAGCTTTGGATTCAAACCAAAGGCATTTTCGTAACTGACAGCCCAACACCTAATAAATTTCCAAAGCAGATTGCGTTTAATGTGATCCCACATATCGATGTGTTCCTGGATTCAGGTGACACTAAAGAAGAATGGAAGATGGTGGTTGAGACTAAGAAAATTCTCGACCCGAAGATTAAGCTCACAGCCACATGCGTGCGTGTGCCTGTGTTTGTTGGCCATTCGGAATCTGTGAATATCGAATTTGAATCGCCCATGACTGCTGATGAAGCGCGCGATATTTTGCGCGAGGCGCCAGGCTGCATGGTGATCGATAAACGTGAAGATGGTGGATACATGACACCCGTGGAATGCGCTGGCGACTATGCAACTTTCATCAGCCGCATTCGTGAAGATTCAACCATTGAAAATGGATTGAACCTCTGGGTGGTTTCAGACAACTTGCGCAAAGGTGCGGCTCTCAACACCGTGCAAATTGCGGAATGCATTATTAATCGTGGGCTTTTGAAGAAGGCTGCATAAACAAATGAAAAAGGCATGATTAGGTTTTGTCTTTTTGGTTTTGGGTTTTCCTTGGTGGGCTTATTGCAAGCGCAGGCTTTAGAGCTTGAGCAGCCGCTAGCTTGCGTGTTCGGACAAGATTGCTGGATTCAACAATATGCTGATCATGATCAAGGGCCAGCCGCTACCGACTACACATGCGGCAGTGAAACTTATAATGCCCATGATGGCACAGATTTTCGGGTTCGTGATACAATACAGAGTGTAAATGTGATCGCAGCGGCGGCTGGCAAGGTGCTCGCCGCGCGCGACGGCATGAATGACCGCCTCATAAATTCTCCAGATGAAATTGCCGCATTGGGAAACCGCGAGTGTGGGAACGGCGTGGTCATCGACAATGGCAGTGGCTGGCAAACGCAATATTGCCATATGCGAAAAGGCAGTGTCGCTGTTAAAAAAGGCGATGTTGTTGGAATTGGAAACGCGCTCGGTGTTGTTGGGTTTTCAGGGGCTGCGGCTTTCCCGCATTTGCATCTATCGGTGCGGCACAATGGCAATAAGATTGATCCATTTAGTGGTCCCAATGCTGTGGTTTGCCATGGCCCGCGCAACACGATGTGGTCTGCAAAAGCCATTGCCGCACTTTCTTATCATTCAGGTGAGGTAATTTCTTTCAGTTTCGATTCTCAAAAATTTGAATTGAGTAAATTATTGGCTGGCGAACAGGGGCGGGAAAAACCAAAGGCGCAGTGGAATACTTTGGTGGCCAACGCTGTTTTAATCAATATGCAAAAAGGTGATGAAATTAGCTTGGTGGTAATAGGCCCATCAGGCGAGATGGCGCGCAACACCGTGAGTCCAGATCGGAACAAGGCGCAGTTTTATATTTACGCTGGAAAAAAAATTGCACAACTGGGCATTGGCGATTACAAAGCTGTTCTTGTTGTAAAACGCGATGGCGATGTGATTGTTGAAAAAACAATTGTTGATGTTGTGAAATAGAAAACGTCATACGCCACTGTTGTGAAGTATGACGTTTCTAAAAATTACTATTACTTTGGCAACAGAACTTTGTTGATAACGTGGATTACGCCGTTCGATTGACGAACGTTGGCTGTGGTCACTTGGGCTTTGCCGCCTTTTTCATCGGTCACATAAACTTTGCCGCCTGCAGTTGTGAAGGTGACTTTGCATCCGCCAACGGTTGTCACAGTGTGAGCGCCGCCATCGGCTTTCACCATAGACATCACATCCTTGGCCATCACATTGCCAGAAATCACGTGGCATGTGAGGATCTTTACCAAAGTGGCTTTGTTTTCAGGCTTCAACAAGGTCTCAACTGTGCCAGCTGGCAGTGCAGCAAAGGCGGCATCGGTCGGTGCCAGAACTGTGAAGGGGCCAGCACCAGACAATGTTTCAACAAGACCTGCGGCCTTGACGGCGGCGACAAGGGTTTTGTTAATTGGCGAGTTCACAGCATTCTGAATGATGTTCTTGTTAGGGAACATGGCAGCGCCACCCACTGTTGGGTTCTTGGCGAATGCTGGGGCGGCACTCAGGCCTACTGTGAGTGCGAGAGCAATAAGTGAAGTTTTTAACATTTTTATCTCCTTAATGTGTTGATGATTTTAAAAGAATTTAAATTTGAGACGGACATTCAAAAACCTCCGTCTCGTTGCCGCTAAATTACATTTTCGGCAAGAGAACCTTGTCGATCACGTGGATCACGCCGTTGGATTGGGCAACATCGGCGATTGTTACGTTTGCAACGCCGCCTGCTTCATCCGTTACAGTCACTTTATCGCCATCAACCTTGAGTGTCAGTTCACAACCGCCAACAGTCTTCACCTTGTGCATGCCGCCGTCTGCCTTCACCATGGCTGCTACGTCAGCTGCCATCGCTTTTGCACCAACAACGTGGCAGGTGAGAATCTTCACCAGCTTGTTTTTGTTTTCTGGCTTCAAAAGTGTGTCAACGGTGCCTGCTGGCAATGCCGCAAAGGCTTCATTAGTTGGCGCGAATACTGTGAATGGGCCCGCACCCTTCAATGTATCAACCAAGCCAGCGGCAGCAACTGCAGCAACTAGTGTGGTATGATCTTTTGAGTTCATTGCGTTTTCAACAATATTCTTTGTTGGAAACATTTCTGATCCGCCGACCATTGGGTTTGCGGCAAAAGCAGCTGAGGTAATGAGGCCAAGCAAAGCTGTGGCAATAATCATCTTGCGCATAAATAACTCCCGTTTTGAATACTTAAAAACGCTGTATTGCGTCTTCTGGGGATGTTTACGAGGGCTTATCTTGGGTGGTTCAGTTGCGAAGGCTCAACTAAACGTGAGCGTTGATGACGAAAAATGTGATTGAACCAAATGCGGAGTTGATGCGTTAAAGTTTCTTCGGTGTTCCTGCAGACCATTGGGCCATGCCTAAAACTTGGCCTACTTTGCCCATCTGCAAAACTGCAAGGCACATTTTTATATCACCCGTAATGATGCCTTTGCTCGGAAAGGTTAATTTTGCAGCTTTCCCGTTCCACATGCCTGCGGGGACAAGCTTCCGGACAACATTGTGATAAGCAATTTTTTGTCCTGCATTTTCGCCTCGTTCAACTTTAACTAAAACCGACGGCGCAATGGCCATAAGCCATAGTGTTGCTTCACCAACAGCTTCGCCCGCACCTAAATCCACGATAAGTTCCATGTCATTGGCAGTTAAGGTCATTGGCAGTTTGGCTTGGGTTTTAGAGGCGGCGGAAATGGCATTTGTGACTGCGGCTTGACTGCTGCCTACTGCATGAGCCGTGCCATCAATGATCATCTGAGGCGTGTAAACGTCGTTATCACCGCGCGATTTTGCATAGTCCAGTTGGCGCTGCGTATATTCCGGCTTGGCCAATGTATCGCGCCAGCCGAGATAATCCCAGTAATCAACATTGAAAGAAACAACGATAGCACCAATTAACGTTGCCGCCAACTTATCAGCCGCTGGGCATGACGAGCAACCTTGGCTGGTAAAAAGTTCGACGAGCACGGGCATATCCGAGGCGGCCTGAGCTTTGGTTGTCAGCAAAGGAGCAGCAATTGCTGCGGCACCCAATGAAAGCGCATCACGGCGCGAGATTTGAGACATGGTTTTCATAAAAATAATATGGCGGATGAAACAAACACCCGCCAATCACCTTTGGGTGAAGTACCTTGACTGTGATCAGAAGCTGACAATCGGCTTGAAACCGCCAAAGAACATGCGCTTGCCATCAAACGGCATAGTCTTGGGATCGAACTCTTTCATGAAGGGATCAGCCATCATCTTCTTCCAGCACGCGTTACGATGCGCTTTGGTTTTGAAAACCAAATATGCGCAGCCCACTGTTTCGCCCGCCTTGGCTTTCACCGATTGCGGGAAAGATGTAACCTTGCCCGGCTTTACATCATCGGCAATCGCCTCAAGATAAGCAAGGGCGCCAGCACGCTTCCATGCGGCCGACGATTTTTTCACGAGTGCGCGGTAAGCTTTGAGGTTTGCTGTTGGAACGGGGATGACCATGAAATCGATGTACATTTGGCAGATGCTCCTTTGTGGTGTTCAGTTCGATCATGCTCTCTGCTATCACCCTTTTCCTATCGGGAGAAGGGTGAGAGGCAAATGTGCTTTCTCAACAATTACGATGATTTAGACAGGCTGCACGCCGTCATAACCTTCGACAATCGCGATGTCTATTGCGCTTCTGTCTTTGCGTTTTTCTGTGGCCGAAGCGTATTCCGGCGAATTGTAACAGGCGAGCGCAGTTGCATAATCTTTGAACTCGATGATGACATGGCGTGATCGCAGGTTACCCTCTGGCGGTTCTGAGGCACCGCCACGCACCAAGAATCGCGCGCCATGTTTACCGAATGGAACCGCGTTTGCTGCCTGATACTCTTTGTATCCTTCTGGGTCGCTCACGTCGACATGCGCGATCCAATATCCTTTGGCCATGATTTTCATCCTTCATAGGAGAGACAACCTGCTGGAGCTTAAAACGTTAGCCTAAAGGTGGTTGCTCATCAATCATGTAGCATTGCAGCAGTGGATTATTGAGTTAAATGCATTTTACTTTCCAAATAGTTCTTTATTGTCAGCTTGTTGAAATATCCAAGCACACCGCCTGCTACCAAAGCAGGTAATGCGCGCAGACCTTCGCGGTCGCCCACTTGCGCTGGCAATTGCACATTCCAAGCGAGGCCGAGCCATTGTAACGTTAGGATCAACCACCAGCCCAAGTCTAACTCACCCTTTGCTTGTGCCAGCCGCGCCGAGCCAGGATAAGCGTGGTGGTTTCCGTGGAAACTTTCGCCAAAAGTCAGGATACTAATGTTTGGAATATTAAAGCCCTGAACAGCCACACCGTCCACAGCCCAATTCTGATGGCCGCTGCGATGAGCAAAATGCCCGACCAACCAGTGACCATGAAGCGAAAGTGTAATCCGCACGGCAATGCCCCACACCACAAAACCCCATCCGCCAAGTAAATAGAATGCGATCGCCCAAGGCAGTTGCTGCAGCATCCAAGTTTTCTCTACAACTTTGTAGAGCCAATCATTTTGCACTTCATCTTCAATAGTAAATTTTGGCTGATGATCGAGGGCCACCGCGCAATGCATTTGCCACCAACAATCCCGGAAAAATGTTCTGCGGTGCGCATAAAGGTCATGGCACTCCGTTTGCCGTTGCGCCCAATCGCGGATGTCATGGGCGGCGATCATGCCAAAGGGGCCAGCCATGCCGACTAATGTACCGAGATATACGAGTATTCGCTCTAACCACTTCGGGGCTGTAAAGCTGCGATGAATAAGTAATCGATGCATGCCCACAGAATGACCTGCGCAAATTGTTATGGCGGTTGTTGCAATCAACAGAGCAAACGCCTGCCAGCTGAATGTTACTGGCCCCGCGATAACAGCTACGACTAACATTGCCAAAGTCCAAATTGATTTCGCCGGAACCCATCGCACCTGGCCACTTATGGCATCGCCACCTGGCACCGAAATCATCCGATCTGTGGAAATCATCTGCATCTTGCTTTCCTCTATATATTTCGTTAATTAGTTTATGGCCTAATTACAGTCAATGCAATATTTAGGCAACAGACTAATTAAATAGAGTTAAGGAAATTTACGCGTGGAAATTCAAAAAGTCTTTGAGGCTTTATCGTCAGCGGTACGCCGCAAAATGTTGGCCTATCTTTCAGAGACTGATTTGACGGCTGGCGAAATTGCTGCTCGTTTTAGTATTTCAAAGCCGTCAGTTTCCCAACACCTCAGCATTCTTGAAGCCGCAGGCGTTGTGACAAGTGAAAAACGTGGCCAGTTTGTGAACTACTCACTGGTGCGCGAAACCCTAACCAATACGCTGAATGGCTATGTTCAAGAAGTCTGCCCTGTCTCGCGCCCATTAAAGCGCGAGAGCAAGGCGATTTCTGCAAAGCGCAAAGCGACTTAACCCGCCTTCGCCAAATTCCGCAGCACATATTGCAAGATGCCGCCGTTTTTGAAGTAGTCGATTTCTTCCAGTGTATCGATGCGGCAAAGGACTTCAGCGGAGGTTGTTGTGCCGTCAGCTCTCGTGATGTTGACAGTCATCGTGGAGCGGGGTTTGAGGCCGTTGGCTATGCCGGCGATTGAAACTGTTTCGTCGCCCTTCAGGCCAAGTGTTTGCCAGGTTTGGCCCGACATAAATTCAAGCGGCAGAACGCCCATTCCAACTAAATTTGAGCGGTGAATGCGTTCAAAGTTTTGCGCAATCACAGCGCGCACGCCGAGTAAATTCGTGCCCTTGGCCGCCCAATCCCGCGAGGAACCATTGCCATATTCAACGCCAGCGAACACCACGAGTGGCGTACCTTCGGTTTGATATTTCATGGCCGCGTCGTAGATCGGCATTTCGGTGCCATCTGGTTGGTGCAGAGTGAGGCCGCCTTCTTTGACCGCGCCATCAGCGCCTTTGATCATATGGTTTTTAATGCGGATGTTGGCAAATGTGCCGCGCATCATCACTTCATGGTTGCCACGGCGCGTGCCATATTGATTAAAGTCGGCGAATGCAACACCATTGGCTGACAAATACTTTCCAGCGGGTGATGCGGCTTTGATTGAGCCTGCAGGTGAGATGTGGTCGGTGGTGATTTTATCTCCGAACAAGCCCAAAATGCGCGCGGAGGAAACATTTGTCACTGGCTTTGGCGTGCTGGTCATGCCAACAAAATAGGGCGGGTTTTGCACATAGGTGCTCTTGTTATCCCACGCATAAGTTTCACCTTTGCTGGTGGAAACGGCGCGCCAGTTTTTATCGCCTTTGAACACATCGGCATAACGCTTTTTGAACATCGAGGACTTCACGTTCTTGTTAATGAATGTTTCGATCTCTTTGTTTGATGGCCACACGTCTTTCAAATAAACGGGCTTGCCCTTTTTGTCGTGACCCAATGGTTGGGTGGTAAGGTCCACTTGTGTTGAACCTGCCAGCGCATATGCCACCACCAATGGAGGAGAAGCGAGGTAAGCCGCTTGTACATCAGGCGATACGCGGCCTTCGAAATTGCGATTGCCGGAGATGACGGCTGAAGCGACGATGCCATTATCGTTGATGGCTTTTGAAATTGCTGGATCAAGCGGGCCGGAATTTCCGATGCAGGTGGTGCAGCCATAGCCCACCAGGTTAAAGCCAATCTTGTCGAGGTCTTTTTGCAGGCCGGCCTTGTTCATGTATTCGGAAACCACTTGCGAGCCTGGCGCAAAGGATGTCTTTACCCATGGCTTCGACGTGATGCCGAGTGCTGCTGCTTTTCTGGCCAACAATCCTGCGGCAATCAACACCGATGGATTTGATGTGTTGGTGCATGAGGTGATGGCGGCAATCACGACATCGCCATGACCGATGTCGAAATTCTTGGCTTCGACTTTAACGCGCTTGGCTTGCTCGCCAGTTTTGGCAAAGCCTGCTTTGTCTTTTGGTGCGTCGAGTGCTGCTTGGAAGCCTGATTTGATGTCTCCAAGCGGAACGAATTTTTCAGGGCGGTTGGGGCCGGCCATGGCAGGTACCACAGCTGAAAGATCAAGTTCTAATGTATCTGTAAAAACCGGATCGGCCTTGGTTGCAAACAGTCCTTGCGCCTTGCAATATTTTTCAACCAGAGCGATGCGGTCATTCTTTCGGCCCGAGAGTTTCAGATAGTCCAGTGTCACGCTATCAACGGGGAAGAAGCCGCAGGTTGCGCCATATTCTGGTGCCATGTTGGCAATCGTCGCGCGGTCAGCCAGAGTGAGATGGTGAAGTCCTGCGCCATAGAATTCGACAAACTTGTTGACCACGCCCTTCTTGCGCAGCATTTGCGTGACAAGAAGAACCAGATCAGTTGCCGTCACGCCTTCCTTCAACTTGCCGATCATTTTGAAGCCGATCACTTCTGGCAACAACATGGATTGTGGTTGGCCGAGCATCGCTGCTTCCGCCTCAATGCCGCCCACGCCCCAACCCAGAACACCAAGGCCATTGACCATGGTGGTATGGCTGTCTGTGCCAACCAACGTATCAGGATAAGCTGTGGTAACCGTTTTGCCCTTCACTTTTTCAGTTTTGGTCCACACTGTTTGGGCAAGATATTCGAGATTCACTTGGTGGCAAATGCCAGTGCCCGGAGGCACCACGCGGAAATTTTTGAAGGCCCCTTGGCCCCATTTCAAAAATTTATAACGTTCTTGGTTTTGCTCATATTCGCGCTTCACATTGGCGGCCAAAGACTTGTTGTTACCAAAGCTATCGACCACGACAGAATGGTCGATCACGAGATCAACAGGTACCAGCGGATTAATTTGCTGGGCATTACCGCCCAGTTGTTTCACGCCGTCGCGCATTGCTGCCAGATCAACCACAGCAGGCACGCCAGTGAAATCCTGCATTAAAACGCGCGCAGGGCGGAAGGCAATTTCAGCTTCTTCCTTACCCTTGTTGGAGAGCCATTTTGCGGCGGCTTCGATACTTGCTTTTGTAACCGTGCGGTCATCTTCGAAACGCAACAGATTTTCCAGAACCACTTTCAATGAAAATGGCAATTGCGAAATGCCCTTCAGCCCATTCTTCTCTGCCGCTTTCAAGCTAAAATAAGTGTAGGTTTTTGAACCAACTTTAAGCGTTTTGCGGGATTTGAAGCTGTCGAGGGACATATAAGCACCTTCTATATTGTGAGATGCCGATGCTATAGCCCATGATGCAGTGCGATACAAAGGGTATGAAGCGGTTTTAAACTGCTGTCACGCGCATAATACGGCCATTTTTCGCAGCAACCGCGATTTCATACAGCCGGCCTTCACGCACACCTGAGAAGTAGTAATTCACACCAGATAGCCCTAAGGGTTGGATATCGCCAAAGCCTGCGCGGGTGACTGAAATAGTTGCGGCACCTTGCGTAAAGCGGCTGCCACTGAAGCGGATTATAGGCTGCGGAAGACGAGTAATTGTAACAGATACATTTACCTTGTTGGAAATCGTGTCGGCAAACGCCAACTGGGGAAGAAGCATTATTGCAACTGATAATATCCGCAACATCGTGTCACTCCCTTAGGATGAAGAATTCACCATTGTTCAAAGCGGAGCAAGTTCGGGGCCAAGGTTGTTAACAGCTATTTCAAAGATAATTTAGACTCTTCATAGGCAATCGTTTCGGCAATCAACAGCCGCCAAATTCTTTCAATTGTGACTTCTGGAACGCCGCTGTCTTTCGATAACGCAATTGCGTTTTGAACGACCTGTTCAATGCGTTCGGAAATTGAGGCTGGCACATTTGTGTTGCGCTTGATTTCAATAACCTCGTCTACAACCCGAAAGCGCTGCGCGATGAGTTTGACCAGTGCTTCGTCCAAATCGTCAATCTTTTGGCGCAAGGGCGCAAGTTTTATCTGTGAGTCCTTCAACATTCAGCCCTCATGCGCGACGGCGATTTGCCTGAGGCGTTCCGATAATCTTTTGCGCTCACCGATCAGACCCTTATAACATTCTTGTTCGACCGAAAAAACACTCAGTTGCTCGTCAATTGCGGCTGCCAATTTATCGCCACCTGACATGGTTTCGAGCACTTCCAGCGGATCGAGATATATGCGCACGGTGAAAACAATGTCACCACTTTTGGGAAGCTTTCGCAGCGTCTGCCGTTCAACAC
>JAYTSN010000308.1:0-1087 GCA_043745625.1 Aestuariivirga sp.
TTGGAGTTTAAATTGGCCCCCCGGTCCCCTGCAAATGAGTGGCGGGCAATGCACGAGTCGCCGTGCACACAAATGCTTTCTCGTCGCTTCCAATGGCTAGGTCAACGCATAAGCCAACGAACAATTAAGTTTTTAAGCATCTGTGGCAGTGAGGCCACAGTTGTGTTTTCGAATAGTTCCGTTTCTTAATTAATGCTTAACAGCCGGGCCCTGAAATCTGACAAGAATCAACTAGCCAAACAATCTTAAGATGTGATAACGGGGCATTAACAACATGTCTTAAAAGAAAAATTTTAAGATTCTGAAAGTATAACGGGGTCCTTCACAAAATGTATCAATGGCAACCATCCAAGTGGATTCAATTAACATCAGTGGGCGCATTGCTGCCTTTTTTAGCTGCCGCCGCAATTCAAACCAGCTCTATGGTAAAGGATCTAACAGACCGCGCCACTGTGGCCGCAGCTGGCCCCAAGGTCGAGTTTGATGGCCGCGACGCAAAACTTGTCGGCGAAGTGCCGAGCCAAGAAGCGCTTGATACTGCAAAAAACAATGTTGCAGCAACATATGGTGTGCGAACTGTTGATGTGTCGAACGTTAAAATCGTTCCGCCCGCACCACCGCCAGCGCCTGAGCCAGTAACATTAGCTGCACCAACAGTTGAGCCTATCACCACAGCAGAAGTCCAGCCCGTTATTAAGGGAACATGGCCTGAAGGCACTGCCAAAACGCTTGAAGTGACCGCCGCGGGCAAAACTTATGCATTGGGCAAAGACCCCGAACTTACATCGAGCGCAGGCAATTGGATGTTGAAACCATCTGCGCCGCTGCCTATTGGCGCTTATGATGTAACAGCAATGATTTCTGATGGCGGTAAAGCCATGGCTTCAACCCCTGCACCAGCAAAAGTGGTGATTGAACCGCCAAAAGTTGTTGAGGCCGTAAAGCCCGCTGAAACCCCAAAACCAGCGCCGCTGAAAGAGCCTACGGTAACATCGATAACCACCAATAATGCTCAGCCTGAAATCAAAGGCACTTATCCAACGGAAGCTGCAAAGCTGATGGTTGACTTGGGCGCGACATCTTATGT
>JAYTSN010000309.1:0-9913 GCA_043745625.1 Aestuariivirga sp.
ATTCCTTATCCCGCTGTTTTGATGAGCGATCAAAAACTCCGCGGCACCATCGAAAATGCTGTAAAGTCATTCGGCATCGGTTCAGTCAATTATTTCGCGGGTATTTCGGATATGAGTTTCTTTGGCGAAGCGTCAGGCGATCTTTCCGTGGTGGCTGCAAATACTCCAATCTGGGCCACTGGTTTTGATATGCCCGAAGCTGCTGGATACCCTTGCATCAATCTGGGGCCATGGGGGCGGGATTATCATCAATGGTTAGAGCGCTTGCATGCGCCTTATGCTTTTGAAGTTTTGCCGCTGGCTTTGTTGGCAGTGATTGATGCTGTTGCGACTTCAGGCTAAGAGCGCTCGACTTAACAGGAGAAGAACATGACGATTAAGCGGATTGGTATGGGCAAGCGCATGAGTGCTTGTGTGGTTCACGGCGGTGTTGCGCGCCTTGCTGGTTTTGTGGCTGAGGCTGCAGCGGGCAAATCAGTTAAAGAACAGACTGCTGATATTCTGGCGCAGATTGATGTGACACTTGCAGAAGCTGGCACTGATAAGACCAAATTACTCAAAGCTAATATCTGGCTTACTGATATTGGAACATTCGGCCAAATGAACGAAGCATGGGATGCTTGGGTTTCACAAGGCAACACTCCGGCGCGCGCCACTGTTGAATCAAAACTTGCAGCACCAGGACTAGACGTTGAAATTATGGTCGAGGCAGCAATCTAAGACAGCCTCATTCTCGTCACAATCCCCTCTATGGTGCGACGCAACAAAGAGGGGATCATTTATGAAATTAATATTACCCGCCATTTTGGCGCTGGGACTGTTTGTTGCGCCTGTTCAAGCCGCAACAGGCTGGGCATCTTTCTATAAGTCTGGTCGGTTAACCGCCAATGGCGAACACTTTAAACCCCAAGGCATGACTTGTGCACACCGCAAGTTGGCGTTTGGTACAAAACTGAAAGTTACAAATTTGAGCAATGGCCGCTGGGTTATTGTGCGCGTCAATGATCGTGGGCCATTTATTCAGGGACGGATTTTGGATCTCAGTTTGGGTGCGGCTAAAGTGATTGGTCTCACGGCTTCTGGTGTAGGCAAAATCAGTTTCACTATCATTATCTAAGCGCCGGTCTATTCGTTTTAAAAGCGCTGGAGTTGCTCTGGCGCTTTTTTATTGGCACTGTCTCTTGGAGGGAGTGCGATCATGAAAATCACATATAGCGATGACCACCGCCAACACTTTGCGCAGGGCGAAATTTATGGTGGTGAGTTTGTAACACCCTTCGAACGACCGTCGCGCATTGAATATGTGCTCCGTGAACTCAAGCGTCGCCAGATGAAAGAAATAGTAGCACCTGATAAATTAGATATGAGGCCGGTTCGTAAAATTCATGATAGGGGCTTTTTAGAATTTCTTGAAGGCGCTTGGAACGAATGGATAAAAGCGGGCTTTCGTGGTGAGGTTTTGCCAACGGTATTTCCGGTGCCCGGGCTTTTCAAAAAGAAGCCACGCTTTATTGATGGCAAGATTGGTTTTTATGCAATCAGCACTGAAACTGCGATCACGGCAGGAACTTGGGCGGCTGCCATGTCATCTGCGGCTGTGGCATTGAAAGCGCAGTACATCGTTTCATCAGGAGAGCGCGCAGCTTTTGCCCTGTGCCGCCCGCCGGGGCATCACGCGCACCACAATGCTTATGGCGGATATTGTTTTATGAATAATGCGGCGATAGCTGCGCAAGGTTTTTTGGATTCGGGAGCAAAGCGCGTTGCCATTCTTGATGTTGATTTTCATCATGGCAATGGCACGCAAGATATTTTCTATGACCGGAATGATGTTTTGTTTTGCTCGTTGCACGGTGCGCCTGAAGATGCGTTTCCACATTTTTCTGGATACAAAGATGAAAAGGGACGCGGAGCGGGCGAGGGGTTTAATTTCAACTACCCAATGCCACCGGGTACTAAATATGAAGTCTGGAATGCGGCACTCAAAAACGCCTGCTCAAAAATCAAATCACATAAACCAGATGCATTGGTGATTTCGCTTGGTGTGGACACTTTTAAAGATGACCCCATTTCGTTTTTCAAACTTACCTCACAAGATTTCAAAACCTATGGCGCAGCGATTGCTAAATTAAAACTTCCTACTTTGTTTGTTATGGAAGGTGGCTATGCCATTGAGGCCATCGGCATTAACACTGTCAATGTGCTCGAAGGTTTTGAAGATGCGTGATGCGCGTTATGATCTGCTGTTTGATCCTGTCAAAATAGGGCCGCTGAGGGCCAAGAACCGTTTTTATCAAGTGCCGCATTGCAATGGCGGGGGGTACCGTGATCCATCAGCGGCCGTTGAAATGCGGCGGGTGAAGAGCGAAGGCGGCTGGGGAGTGATTTTTACTGAACAGGTTGAAATCCACCATTCATCAGAAATTACACCGTTCATTGAACTTCGCATTTGGGATGATGATGATATTCCAGCATTGGCGAAAATGGCCGATGCCATTCATTCGCATGGTGCGCTTGCTGGAATTGAACTGGCTTATAGCGGGGCTAATGGACCTAATCTTTATACGCGCGAGGTACCATTAGCACCGTCACATACGCCCATTCTGACCTTCACAAGCGATCCTGTGCAAGCCCGCGCCATGGATAAGCAAGACATCAGAAATCTGCGGCATTGGCACAAGCTGGCTTACAGGCGCGCCAAGCAAGCGGGCTTTGATATTTTATGTTTATATGGAGCGCATGGGTTTGGGGTGATCCAGCATTTTCTCTCTCCACGCATTAATCAGCGCATAGACGAATATGGTGGGTCACTTGAAAACCGTGCGCGGTTGATGGCTGAGTTGTTGTCTGATGCGCGTGACGAAGTTGGCGATACATGCGCTATTGCAGTCAGGCTTTCGCTTGATGAGCTGGCGGGGCCGAAAGGCTTCACAAATCAGGAACTGCGTGAAGTCATTGCCATGCATTCCGAGTTGCCTGATCTGTGGGATTTTGCCCATGGTACGTGGGAGGCCTGTTCAGGCACATCGCGGTTTAAGGCTGAGGCTGCACAAGAAGATTTGATCCGTGGTTTGAAACAATTGACGGCAAAGCCTGTGGTTGGGGTTGGGCGCTTCACCTCGCCTGATCAAATGGTGCGGCAGGTTAAACAAGGCTTGATGGATTTTGTGGGTGCAGCGCGGCCTTCAATTGCTGATCCATTTTTGCCGCAAAAAATTGATCAAGGACGTATCGAAGACATTCGTGAATGTATCGGCTGCAATATTTGTGTGATGGGTGACATGACACAATCGCTGTCACGCTGCACGCAGAATTCCAGTTTTATGGAAGAGTGGCGCAAAGGTTGGCATCCAGAGCGGATCAAGGCGCGAACGACAGAAGGCCGAGTTTTGGTTGTGGGGGCAGGGCCCACGGGGCTTTCTGCTGCGCATAAGCTGGGGCTGCGCGGTTATGATGTTGCCCTTGCTGAGGGGGCCAAAGAACTTGGTGGTCGCGTGACGCTTGAAAGTAATTTGCCGGGGCTTTCAGCGTGGGCACGGGTGCGAGATTACAGAGTAGGCCAGATTAACAAAATGACCAATGTGAATGTCTACCGCGATTCAAAATTGGGCGTTGCAGACGTTTTGGAATTTGGTGCCAAGCATATTTGTATTGCGACCGGTGCAACTTGGCGCAAGGATGCTATTGCACGGTTTAATCTTTTGCCGATTGAGATTGATCATCAAATGGTGATTTTTTCACCCGATGATTTGATGGCGGGGGCAAAACCAAAAGGCCATTTGGTGGTTTATGATGATGACCATTATTACATGGGCAGTGTGCTCGCAGAGCTGTTAGTGAAAAACGGAAACACAGTCACATTTATCACGCCGTCAGCCAAAGTTGCCGAATGGAGTTTCAATACATTAGAGCAGGGATTGATCCAACAGCGGCTTTTGGAAATTGGTGTTGAAGTTCGCGTGACGCACGGCCTTGCCGAAATTCAAAAATCCCACGTTTTGGTTTCATGTGTTTACACAGGCAAGCTGACCAGTGTGGCATGTGATGCAGTTGTGTTGGTGACATCACGGCTGCCGATTGATCAACTCTTTCTTGATTTAAAATCGTGCGAAAATGAGTGGATGGCGGCCGGTATCAAAACTGTTCGCGTGGTCGGCGATGCAAATGCCCCTGCCGCAATTGCGTGGGCGACCTATGCGGGGCACCGATATGCCGAAGAATTAGATGAACCAGATATTGGTGACCGCCTGCCATTCAAGCGCGAAGTTGCGAGACTAGAGGACTGAGAATGAGAAAAGTAAAAGTGGCCATTACGCAAATGGCATCGCATAATGATTGGAAGAAAAATTGCGATATGGGCGAAGCGCTGGTGCGCGAAGCTGCCGCTCAAGGTGCAACACTCATTCTGCTGCAAGAGCTTTTTGACGGCGATTATTTTTGCATTGAACAACACCCCAAATTTTTGAAGCAAGCGATTGAACTCGACAGACATCCAACCGTAAAGCGCTTTGCGGCTTTGGCACGAGAGCTAAGTGTGGTTTTGCCGGTCAGCGTTTTTGAGCGCGCAGGGTTAGCACATTACAACACGACTGTGATCGTTGATACCGATGGCGCCGAACTTGGCATTTACCGGAAAAGCCACATTCCCGATGGCCGTGGCTATCAGGAGAAATTTTATTTTTCACCTGGTGATACGGGATTTAAAGTTTGGGATACGGCTGTGGGTCGTATTGGCCTGGGCATTTGTTGGGATCAATGGTTCCCCGAATGCGCGCGCGCCATGGCTTTGATGGGGGCGGAAATTTTGCTTTATCCCACAGCCATTGGTTCGGAACCACCCAACCCTAATTACGATTCCAGCAGCCATTGGCAAAACGCGATGCGCGGACATGCAGCAGCTAATATCATGCCTTTAATGGCATCTAACCGGGTGGGCAAAGAAATTGCACCCGATGGGCGCAGCGACATATTTTATGGACGGTCATTTATTGCGGATTACCAGGGCGAAAAAGTTCAGGAAATGAACCGCACCGAAGAAGGCATTCGTGTGGCGGAATTTGATTTTGATGCCATAGGGGAACTTCGGCGCAGCTGGGGCGTTTTCAGAGATAGACGGCCAGAACTTTATGAAGTGCTGCTTACGCTGGATGGTCAAACACGCTGATCTGCCATAAACGGACATATTCATAACCTCGTTCGGTCAAAATTAGATGTAACGATATTCTATTATGACAGGATTTTAAGATGAAAAAAATTTTAGCAGTTGGTTTGCTTGTTTCGTCTGCGTTTTTTGCGCAGGCGCAGGCGAATGAAAGAAACGGAAATAATGATTGCAATCAGTTTCAACCTAGTGACGCCTGTAATCAAAATGGAACCAATACGCGCGGCCAACAGCAACCACCAGTTGTGCAGCCGCAACAGAACCCTAGGGTAGCTCAAAACCCGCCTCAATATAATAATGGTTATGGTGGCGGTTATGGCGATGGATATCGCGGACACTGGAACCGTAATCGTAATCAGAGCGGGGTATATTTAAATTTCCAAACCGGGTCGTCTCCTTATTACAATATCTATGATGATCCAAATTACTATGACGATCCTTATTATGATGATGAGCCGAACTATTACAGCGACCCATATCCGCGCAGCTACAATTCTTATCCTCGGGCGCGTGTTAGCAAATGCAGTTCGATTGCTAAATCGTTGCGCAACTCAGGCTACAGCAAAGTACGCAGCCAAAAATGCGCAGGCCGCAATTATATCTATACTGCATCGCGCGGCGGAGACCGTCTGCGTTTAACTGTGAGTAGTTCAAGCGGGCGCATTTTGAGCATTCGACGCGTAAACTAATTGGCGCTCCAAAGAATTATTTAATTGCGTCACTTGCTTTTGCAGGTGGCGCTTTTTTTATATTTAAAACTTTGTAGACAGCTCTTTATGCTCCGCTATACATCATAATGTGAAAAGAGACCGAGGTTTAAAATGAGCGGCAGACTTAAAGGCAAGACGGCAATCATCACTTCCGCTGCGCAAGGCATTGGGCGCGCCACCGCCATTGCCATGGCTCAAGAAGGTGCAAAAGTCTGGGCCACAGATATTAATTTTGATTTGTTAAAAACCCTGACGTCAGAACAAGCCGGCATTGATGTTTTAACACTGGATGTTTTAAAAGCTGATGCTGTTGCCGCCGCCGCAGAGAAAATCGGAACGCCAGATATTCTGTTTAATTGCTCAGGCTTTGTGCATCATGGCACGATCATGGAATGTGAAGACAAAGATTGGGATTTCTCTTTTGATCTTAATGTAAAATCGCACTACCGGATGATCCGCGCATTTATGCCGGGTTGGCTGGCTCGTGGTTCGGGCTGCATCGTCAACATGGCCTCGGTTGCTTCCTCAATCAAAGGTGTCCCAAACCGATTGGTTTATGGTGCAAGTAAAGCTGCGGTGATCGGTTTAACCAAAGCTTTGGCCGCAGATTACACAACCAAAGGCATTCGCGTGAACGCTATTTGTCCGGGCACAGTGGAAACACCTTCACTTTATGAACGCATGAAAGCGCAAGGTGACTTTGAAAAAGCTAAAGCTGCCTTCATTGCCCGCCAACCCATGGGGCGTCTGGCGCAGGCTGATGAAATTGCAGGTTTGGTGGTTTATTTGTCATCAGATGAGGCAGCTTTCATCACAGGCCAGGCTTTCACAATCGATGGTGGTATGTCGGTTTAATACATAAAATTGTTACAATGCCCCTTGGCAGAAGGTGATTTAGCGCTCTAAGCTACTTTTAACGGGGAAATGCCGGAGAGCAGAGATTGAGTAATTCAAAAATCGCCATCGATGTGCGTGGCGCAAGCCGCGTATTCAAAGCGCCGGGGCAAGCGCCAGTTGCAGCCCTGGATAATGTTTCGGTCTCAATTAAAGAGAATGAGTTTTTCACACTTCTAGGTCCGTCAGGTTGCGGCAAGACCACGCTGCTGCGATTGATCGCTGGATTTGATTTTCCAACTGATGGTCAGATTATGCTTTATGGCGAAGACATTGCCGTTCTGCCACCATACAAGCGCCCCGTGAACACCGTGTTCCAAAGCTATGCGCTTTTCCCCCATATGACAGTTGCTCAAAACATCGGCTTTGGTTTGGAAATGCAGGGCAAGCCGAAAGCGGAGATTGATGCGCGTGTGGCTGAGATGTTGAAGCTGGTGCGCATGGAGCCGATGAAAGACCGCAAGACCAGCCAGATTTCGGGTGGCCAACAGCAGCGGGTGGCACTGGCGCGTGCGCTTGCCCCAAAGCCCAAGGTTCTGCTGCTTGATGAGCCTTTGTCGGCTCTCGATTATAAATTGCGCAAAGATATGCAGATTGAACTCAAACGCTTGCAAACTGAAACCGGCATCACGTTTATTTTTGTGACACATGATCAAGAAGAAGCCTTGACCATGAGTGACCGTATTGCCGTTATGAGCAAGGGCAAGATTTTGCAGGTAGGCAGCCCTCACGATATTTATGACCGCCCCGCTGTGCGCTTTGTGGCGGACTTTATTGGTGAAACGAATTTCTTGAGCGGTGCTGTGAAAAGCTCTGCCAAGGGTGTTTCAAAAGTGAAGCTGGATTGCGGCCCCGAAATTGCGGCAAGTGCAGATGATGGTTTGAAATCGCAAGGCAAGGTGACGGTGGTTGTCAGGCCGGAACATTCAAATTTGTGCGCGGTCAAGCAGGGACAAATTAAAGGCGTTCTCGAAAACGCGGTCTATTTCGGAACCGATACACATTATCATGTGAAGCTGGATGACGGCACGCATTTTATGGTGCGTCAGCAGAACGAAGGTGGATCTGGCCAGAATGGCTATAAGGTCGGTGCGGCTGTGGGCATTTCGATTGATGAAGGCACGGCGCGAATTTTGAGGGATTGATGATGGATGCTCCGCTCTCGCCAGCAGCCCAAGTTGCTGCTGAAAATGATAAGGCCGTTTCGCGGCGTTCAAGGTTTTTGACGCTACCCGCATTGATTATCGTATTTGTATTCGGCGTTTTGCCACTGGTTTTGATTTGCATTTATTCACTCCTGCAGCCCTATCAAAATGGCGGTGTGATCTGGCAATTCTCGACGGATGCTTATCTGAACTTTCTGTTTCAGCGCGATATTTTTGATGACACACTGCAATTTGCGCCCGACTTTTTAATTATTTACGGTCGTTCGATTTTGTTTGCGCTGTTTACAACAATTGTGTGTCTGCTGCTTGGTTTTCCGACGGCGTACTTTATGGCGACGAGGCCGCCCGAACAACGCAATTGGTGGGTGCTGCTGATTACTATTCCATTCTGGTCAAACTTACTGGTGCGCACAGTGGCCATCATGTTCATTATTCGCGACCAAGGCTTGATCAATGATTTTCTGATCTATTTGCACATTATCGATAAACCAATCACGATGCTCTATACTGATTTTGCGATCATATTGGGTTTGCTCTATTCATTCCTGCCTTTCATGGTGCTTCCACTTTATTCCAGTTTGGAAAAAATGGATTTTCGTTTGGTGGAAGCTGGCTATGATCTTTATGCGTCACGGTGGCAGGTTTTAAAACGCATCATTATTCCGCTGGCAAAGCCTGGCATTGTGGCTGGCAGTTTGCTGGTCTTTATTCCGGCTCTCGGCGCTTATGTTCCACCGCTTATTTTGGGTGGTGGCCGGCATCTGATGATTGGTGATTTGATTGCCCAACAATTCGGCTCTGGCCGCAATTGGCCCTTGGGTTCGGCACAAGCTTTGATCTTGATGGCCGCGGTTCTCGTGGCACTCTACTTCTATTCACGCAATGAAGCGGGGCCGGTGAAGCATGGCTGATCTTAACAAAACACTAGACCTTAAACGGCAGGCTGGCTTTGGCACTATTGCCATTATCTGCCTGATTATTCTCTATGCGCCCATTCTCGTATTGATGATTTTTTCGTTTAATGGTGGCTCGCAGATTACGAAGTTCGAAGGGTTTGGATTGAGTTGGTACGCCGCCGCCTTTCAAAACAAAGAATTTTATTCGGCGACCAAAAACACGCTCATTATTTCGTTTACGGCCACTATATTTTCAACGATTGCGGCGGTGCTTGCCGCCATTGGCACAACGCGGGTTAAACCTTGGCCCGGCATGTCTTGGGCCTTTATGATCATCAACCTGCCATTGATGGTGCCGGAAATTATCACGGCTGTTGCAACTCTTTCATTCTTCGCATTGATCGCGGGAGCCTTTGGTTTGAACTTCGGCATAGGCAACATCATTCTCGCCCACACGGTGTTCTGCATTCCGTTTGCCTATATGCCGATCAAGGCGCGGCTTGAAGACATGGATTTGACTTTGGAAAATGCCGCAGCTGATCTTTATGCATCACCATGGCAAGCCTTCAGGCGCATAACGCTTCCCCTGCTGATGCCTGGCATTGCGTCGGGAACAGCACTTGCCTTTATTGTGTCATTTGATGATTTTACAATCACCCAATTGGTGGCAGGGCCCGGTCAAACCACTTTGCCATTGTTTATTTGGAACCAAATTCGCAGGCCGATGACGCCTGAGATCAATGCGATATCGACCATTTTGTTGATGGTTTCAATTCTGTTCATTTCCGTTTCCTTCATCATTTCAAAGTCTCGGAAATCGTAGTCTAGCGTTTAACTTAGGGAGAAAATCTATGAAAAAACTTTTATTGGGCGCTTCGGCCTTAGCATTGGCTTTTGTGGCAGGGCCGGCATTGGCTGCCGGCGAATTACACATTTACAACTGGGGCAATTACACCAACCCCGAGCTTGTCAAAAAATTCGAAAAAGAATTTGATGTCAAAGTCACTGTTGATGAATATGACTCCAACGAAACTATGTTGTCGAAAGTGCGGGCTGGAAATTCTGGCTATGATATCGTAGTGCCAT
>JAYTSN010000310.1:0-1083 GCA_043745625.1 Aestuariivirga sp.
GCACTCGGAGTGTTGAAAGAGACGCTGGCCATCAATCCGCATATGGCCTCCGTAATTCAGTCGATCAAAGAGCTGGAAAAAGAACAGCCGGATATTTGATTGCAGTGGTTAGCTAAACTTGGATTTTTTTTGGTTTTTTGTGGTCAAAAATTTATTGTAGACGTTGCGGAGTTTATTGTTGTCGTAGCGCGCTGATGACTGGAAACCGAACGCCACATTGTCATCATTCAGATTGCCCACGAATTTTTCGAAATCAGTTTCGTTCATCGCAATATCGCCGCCCGTGGTTTTTGTAAAATTATATGTCACATTCGTGAAGCGGCTTTTCTCAGGCGAGATATGCTCGACATAAAGCCCATAAAAACTGCCTTCGGATATTGCTTGGAAGCCAGACAATGCGGCAATCCAATGTTTCTTGTGGCGTTTTTCAATATAATCACAAAGGTCAATTGCGGTTTGGCGATCCCACACAACAATGTTGTTGGCATGATCATGGCTCGGCGTGTTGAGATCAATGCCTAGTATTTTTTTGGCGTGGTCAATATAGGGCGGTGGGGTGGCTTTGCGTGTCTGATACTCCTCTGGGTTTCGCCATAACGGGATGATCCCGTTTTTAATGATTTTGCCCAGTTTAAATGGTCGGACAAAAAATAGATCTGAGTCAACCAATAGCATTATATCTTCTTTGACGAAGCTTGCCATGCTGAGCTTTACAATCTGTTGAATATGCCAGCCAAAGATTGGCCCCGTGCGCCATGAAAACCAAAAACTGCCGCTGCGCACGCGGCCAAGTTTGCCCATATAGCGCAGCCAAGGGGGCAAGATTTTTGAATTTTCAACAACAGTTCGGCGCGGGCCATTGAAGGGCGCAAACATTTGATAGTCGGCCTTCGTCACCACCACATAATGATGCCAGTTGCCTTCAACGAAATGATCCATGCTTTCGCACATCAATTTGAATTGTTGGTAATCCAAATGATAAGTGGGCGTTATGATTGCCCACTTCTGTGCCGCATCAGACATATTTCTTAAACGCCCTTGCCGCCCGGGCCGATGGTGGCGATGCGCAACATATTGGTTGTG
>JAYTSN010000311.1:0-9890 GCA_043745625.1 Aestuariivirga sp.
TTTTGGATCGGCGTTGTCTTTGCGGCCAATGTCGAGTTTGAACCACGTGAAATTGCGTGGGCCCGTGTCGCCCCGGTCACGTTCGCGGCGCGAAGGTGCAGGCTCTCTAAATTCGTTGCGGGCTGGACCTGGATCAAACACATCTTCAGCTGCTGGCAGACGCGCACGGTAAATACGAACGAGAGCTGCGGCGATTTCTTCTGGGGTTTTCATGGCCAGAACATTCTTGGCCAAATCGAGTTCTTCTTCGGATGCTGCTTGGGTGATGATGGGGTCTAGCAACATGCGTTGTTGATCAAGCTTGCGGATTTCATCGGCTTGCGGAACACCTGTCCATGCCGGAGTAACCTTTGCGGTTTGCAACATCATATCAGCCTTGCGGCGGCGTGACAGGGGAACGAGCAATACGCTCACACCCTTACGTCCCGCCCTGCCTGTGCGGCCTGAGCGATGTTGCAGCGTTTCAGCATCATTAGGCAAATCAGCATGGATGACGAGTGTGAGGTTTGGCAAATCAATGCCGCGCGCAGCAACGTCGGTTGCCACACACACGCGAGCTCTGCCATCACGCAGCGCTTGGAGTGCAGAGTTCCTCTCTGATTGGCTGAGTTCGCCAGATAAGTTCACAACTGCAAAGCCACGCTCCGACAGTGTTGCATGAAGATGGCGCACGTGTTCGCGCGTGTTGCAAAACACGATAGCACTTGGCGCTTCAATGAGGCGCAGTACGTTGACAACAGCATGTTCAAGTTCATTTGGAGCCACGCGCATGGCGCGGTATTCAATATCGGCATGGGCGCGTTCGGAACCTTTGGCTTCGATACGCAAGGCATCGCGTTGGTATTTTTTAGCCATCAATGCAATGGTCTTTGGCATGGTGGCCGAGAACATCAGCGTGCGGCGCTCTTTGGGCGTGGCTTCGAGGATGAATTCCAAATCTTCGCGGAAACCCAAGTCTAACATTTCGTCGGCTTCATCGAGAACCACGGCTTTGAGATCGCCGATCTTCAATGCACCGCGTTCTAAATGGTCACGCAGGCGGCCTGGTGTGCCCACAACGATGTGAGCGCCTTGGTCTAACCTGCGCCGTTCCCGCGATGGGTCCATGCCGCCGACGCAAGCGATGATACGCGCACCTGTGTATTGATAGAGCCATGCGAGTTCGCGTTCAACCTGAAGGGCGAGTTCGCGTGTTGGGGCGACGATCAGAGCTTGTGGATCAGACTCGTAATCAAACTGCATCAAATCGCCCAGTAGGGTTGGGGCGATTGCAAGTCCGTAAGCCACGGTTTTGCCCGAACCGGTTTGTGCGGACACAACCATATCGCGGCCTACTGCGTTTGCTTCGAGAACGGCCAATTGGACAGCGGTTGGTTCGTCATATTTACGCTCAACTAATGCGCGGGTGATGGGGAGTGAAGTTTGCGGAAATGCCACGGAATGGATAACTTTACAAAAATGAGGGGGTTGAACGCAGGCCCTTAAAGCAGTTCCACAGCAAACACCATGGCCAATTGGGCCAAGCTTGGTATAAGCCTATGCAATCCATAAAGGTGCTTAATCTTGAAAAAAATTGCTGATCCTAAAAAATTAAAACCAGCCACGCGCCTAAGCCATTTGGGGCGCGCCTATTCCGAACACGGCATGGTGAACCCTGCGGTTTATCATGCTTCAACAGTTTTGTTTCCAGATGTGCAATCGCTTCATGATCGGTCGACGACTTACACTTATGGCCGCAAGGGCACACCGACTTCGCGCGCTGTGGAAACTGCAATTGCGGAATTAGAAGGTGGGTTTGATTGTAGGGTCACGCCTTCGGGGTTGGCTGCGATCACGACAGCGTTGTTGGCGTTTTTGAAATCGGGTGATCATTTGCTTATGACTGACACAGTCTATTGGCCAGCGCGTCAGCTTTGCGATGATTTACTAAAGAGATTGGGAATTGAGACGACCTATTATGATCCGCTGATTGGCAAGGGCATTGCGGCTTTGATCAGACCCAATACGCGGGTGGTTTATCTGGAAAGCCCTGGTTCGCAGACCATGGAAGTGCAGGATGTTCCGACTATTGCTGAAGCGGCGCATAAGGCTGGGGCTTTGGCAATTATCGATAACACCTGGGGCGCCGGGCATTATTTTAAAGCGTTTGATCATGGCTGTGATGTTTCCATTCAGGCGGCGACAAAATATATTGTTGGGCATTCGGATGCGATGTTGGGGTCGGTGGTTTGCAGTGAGGCTAGCTTTGCGCAGTTTAATGAGACCTATGAAACCATGGGGATGTTTGCGGGGCCTGACGATATGTATCTGGCGCTGCGCGGCATTCGAACCATGGATGTGCGCTTAGAGCGACATCAGAAGAATGCAACGATTGTGGCGGAGTGGTTGCGGGGGCAGGACGCTGTTGATACAGTTTTGTACCCTGCTCTTTCCAATGCGCCGGGCCATGAGATGTGGAAGCGTGACTTTAAGGGTGCCTCAGGGCTTTTCTCGATTATTCTTAAACCAACCAGTGAAGAAGGCGTTACTAAGATGTTGAACGGGCTAGAGCTTTTTGGAATGGGCTTTAGCTGGGGTGGGTTTGAGAGTTTGGTCGTGCCTTTTAAACCGCATCGAACAGCGACAAATTGGACAGCGGAAGGGCCGTGTCTGCGTTTTCATATTGGGCTTGAGGATCCGGGAGATTTGATTGCCGATTTGCAAGCTGGTTTTGCTCGCATGTAAAAGGTGTGGGGAGCCATTTTTTTGAATCTTTTAAAGGATGCAGATTGTGGAACACCCTTTTCATGACAGGCGTATTTTTATTGCTGGCGCAGGCCCTGTTGGTTTGACAGCTGCAATTGAGTTAAAGCGACGTGGCTTTACGCCACGCATCATTGATCCAGACAATGACGTGTCGGTTGAATCTCGTGCGCTTGCAGTTAACAACAGAACCTTGGACTTGATGGAGCCTTCTGGTGTGACTGACATGATGTTGGCAGCGGGCAACCGCATCAAACAAGTGGTCTTGCGCCGTAATGAAAAGATCATCGCGCGAATTGATCTCACACGCATCCCGCATCGATTTAATTTCATGTTGGTCTTGGCTCAATCTAAGACCGAAGAAATACTGATTCACAAATTAACGCAGATGGGCGTAGAGCTTGAGAAGAATGTTGCGTTGGAAAATTTTTCAAGTGGTCCAGAGATTACCTGCCTTCTCAGCAACGGTCAAAGGGCCATCACTGATATCCTGATCGGCGCGGATGGTTCACATTCCGCGGTCAGAAAGACTCTGGGTCTGGCTTTCGATGGTGAAACCGATGAACAAATTTTTGGTCTGGCTGATGTGCAATTAGCCGACTGGCCATTTGCTACAGATACAGCAGTTCTGACTGTAATGGATACACATTTGGTACCTTACCTTCCAATAGCTGAGGGTTTTGGCCGCTTCATCAGTACCAGAGGAGATTGCCTTAACAATCTTCCTAAAGATGCAAGTGTGAAGAAGGTGATTTGGGAGACTGACTTCAAACTGAGTTATCGCCAAGTTCAAACATATCAATCAGGCAATGTATTTTTGGCTGGTGATGCAGCCCACATCCACTCGCCGGTTGGTGGACGTGGCATGAACCTTGGCATGGAAGATGCGTGCTGGTTGGCGTGGCTGTTGGAGCAAGGCCGTGAAGCTGAATTCACACAGTTGCGCCACCATGTTGGTGCTGATGTTTTAAAGCTGACGTATAACTTCACCAACTTTGTTAAATCCCGCGGGCCGTTGCAAGATTTTGTGTTTCGCTTTGCTATTCCATTGGCAACAAAGCTTCCCTTTATCCAAAAGCGTGCATTTAACGCGCTGACTGCCTTAGATACACCAGCACCGCCATGGCTTTAGAGCATATGGAGGTGCGGCCTGATACGAAAGCCCTTGTATTGGAGTGATTGTGACCTACATCCGATGCAATATCGGAGTTTACAATGAAATTTTTATCCGCCCTTCTCGCTAGTGCGCTTGTCTCGATTTGTGCTGCCAACGCACAACAGGCCGAAGACCCTGAACTCATTTTCAAGAAAAACACTGTTTTCCATTTGTTGTCTCCGGATGCGAAGCTCGCAACTTACGTTATAGATGATCCGCAAGTTACTGGTGTTGCTTGCTATTTCACCGTTCCAGAACAAGGTGGCTGGAGCGGTTGGGCTGGTTTTGCTGAGCAGCGCTCGGAGACTTCGCTCGCTTGCAGGCAAGTGGGGCCGGTAACGATTGGCGCAAAGTTTGGCCAAGGTGATGCAATTTACGAGCAACGCCGTTCGTTGTTTTTTAAAACCATGCACATTGTGCGTGGATGTGATCCTAAGCGCAATGTTCTGGTTTATCTGAGCTACACTGACAAGCTGGTGGATGGTTCGCCACAGAATTCGACTTCAACGGTTCCGATTATGCCTTGGGGTAATAGCCCTGCTCCCAATTGCGCGGAGTTCTTGAACCCTTAAATCTACAGATCAACCTGAACTTTGACGCAATCGTCAAAGTTTTGTTTCGGTGCCGTTTGAATTTTTACGGTCATGAGAACGGCTTTCAAAAAATGGCGACCCCGACAGGATTCGAACCTGTGACCGACGGTTTAGAAAACCGTTGCTCTATCCAGCTGAGCTACGGAGTCGTCTGTTCAGTTTTTGCATGGCTGAACACAAAAGTCTTCAACTTTTGTAGGCCAAGCTCTAGATCAACCTGAGCTTTGACGGAATCGTCAAAGCTCAGAAAAGTTGATCGACCAGAATAACTTAGGGCGATTTTGACTTTTCCATGAAAAATCAAAACGCTCTAGTGCGTCCAAAGTGTGGTTCGACCAAACTTGAAGTTATCAGAATAGGTTTTCTTGTTAATGCGCACAGGGGCCACGGGTGTGACTGTGTAGGCAATGCCATTGCGTTTGGCATAATCTTCGGCTTCAGCCTGGGTTGGAAAGGTTAGGCGAACTTGAGTTTGAGTGTCACCCGATGTCCAGCCCATTAAAGGATCAGTTGTGGGTGCAGATTCTCGCACGAATTCAAGCGTCCATTCTTGCGATTTGCCTTTGCCAGATTGCATGGCGTTGCGGGCGGGTTTGAAAATGCGTGCTGGCATCATGATCCTCTGGTTAGACCTATACAGATCAACCGAAATTGACCGAAAATCAGAACTTCGGGCGATTTTGACTTTTTTTTCGAAAAGCCAAAACGCTCTATAGAAATGGTCGGGGCGGCGGGATTCGAACTCGCGACCCCCTGCGCCCAAGGCAGGTGCGCTACCAGACTGCGCTACGCCCCGACATTTCTATGTTGCAATGAGCAATTTGCACGTTGCGAAGTGCTGCTTAATCACAAAACTTCAAGAACGCAACTAATCTTCTTTAGTTTTGAAAATACGGTGAAAAACCTTATCATTTTTGCGGATTGCAAGTCTTTTCACGGTTCCTGCAGCCAGTTCAACGACACCGCGTACGGGTTCTTGAACGCTGATTGTATCGAGTGATTTGGGCACTGTGTTTTCTGCCAGGGCGGCAATCGTGCCGTCCTCGCGCACAAACAGCATGTCCAGCGACATATAGGTGTTCTTCATCCACATGGCGGCGGGACGCGGTGTTTCAAAATCAAACAGCATGGCCTGACCGGGGGGGAGAATGTGGCGAAACATTAAGCCTCGTTGGCGCAATTCTTCGTTGTCGACAATTTCTGCGGAAAGCAGCGTTGAAGCAGTTTGCGTTGAGATTGTGATGGACTCAATGCGTGCCGGTTCTTGAGCTAAAACAGCACCATGGAAGTTCGCTACATAAAGCGCAAATGCAACAATGAGATAACGAAGTTTCACCATACGCCCACACACCTATAGATTCAGACAAAAATGTGGCTAGTTACTCAGTGGAATTCCATTATCAAGGCTGGTGCGAACTTCTGCGGCCATTTTACCACGGTTACTGTCGCCGTAACGAACGTAAATCCAGGTTTCAGGAATGAGCTCAACAATTGCCGTTTTGCGCAATACTTCCATATGTACGAAAATGTCGCCCTGCCCTTCGCCTTCACTCACAAAGCCAAAGCCGCGGGTGCGGTTAAACCATTTAACTTTGGCGCGCACCCAATTCTGAGTGGCAACGACAGGGTTGTGGGTGCGTGCTGGACGCTCGACCGGGTGAATTGCTGTTGATTGATCAACTGCGAGAACCCGCAAGCATTGATAGCCTTTTTGGCGTGCCACCACTTCGCAGGCAATGCGTGTGCCTTCAAGAGGCGCATCAAAGCCATCACGCTTCAAGCAGCTTAGATGAACAAGAATATCTGGTAGGCCATTATCTGGAATGACGAAGCCGTATCCTCGGCCTACATCGAACCATTTTACCAAACCATCCACGCGGATGATCTTTATGCCGTGCTCGTTCTCTCCGCCGTGTGGTACTTGTTGCACCGCTTCAGCTGAAATATTGTCGTTCGCCGCCATTGTATTAACCCAACCCATAACCCCAGCGTGACAAGGGCCTCCTCGTCAACCATGCGTAATGTGGTAAAATTTTAACGATTTGTACAGACTCTAATGTATCTGCTGTTGTGATTTGTTGTTGATAAGGTGGGAATGCGCAATTAGTGCTCACTATAATTTTAAAATGCATTTCAATTCATGCACTTGTCTCGTTGTGCGGCGCAGCGTAGATGTTTAAATGATTATCAGTGTAACTAATTTTCTCACCGTGTCGTTTCTGTTTCGGCTCAGAAAAATGAGTAGCACTTGGCGATTTGCAAAAGAGTGATTCGTATGAGAGATTTGAAAAACCAATTTGAAAGGAAAAAACTATGAAATATTTGCACACGATGATCCGGGTTTCGGACCTTGATAAGTCACTGGATTTTTTTACGCGGGTGCTGGGTTTTGTTGAGCAGCACCGGAATGTATCTGAGAAAGGGCGCTTCACATTGGTGTTTGTGGCTTGCCCTGAAAGCCCTGACGCGCCTGTTGAGCTGACGTATAATTGGGATCCTGAAACCTACACGGGCGGACGCAACTTTGGTCATCTCGCTTACCAAGTCGACAACATTTATGAATATTGCGAGATGTTGATGAAGCATGGGGTGGTGATCAACCGTCCGCCGCGCGAAGGGCGCATGGCATTTATCAAAACGCCTGATGGAATTTCCATTGAAGTGTTGCAGAAGGATGATGGATATTTGCCAGTGCAAGAACCATGGGCCAGCATGCCGAATATTGGTTCGTGGTGATCACCACTTGCCTTTAACAATGTAGGCCTCTTCTAAGCCTGGCCATGGGGGCATGGTGGTGCCGATGGCTTTTAAGTTTTCGGTTGCGTTGTTTCGGAATTGGAAGTGAGTTCCAATCGGAATTGAGATTGAGACGCCGGGGTGGATTTGAACAATCTCCTCGGCCGTTTCATTTTTACGCCAAAGTTGCCCCTGCCCCGCTGTGAAAAACCAGACTTCCTCGACTGTGTGATGCGCGACGGCAATTGAGATTTTGCCGGGTGGAAGAAGAAACTCTGCCATAGAGCCGCGTGCTGTGGTGGCGAGGATGCGCACCTCTGAACCATCAGGTGCGATTGCATCGGGTTTGTTGTTGCGCAGGCACGTGACGAAACTCATGGCATGAGTTGGCCGCCGTTGACTTCGAGCATTTGACCAGTGACGTATGCTGAGGCTTGGTCGCTGGCCAGATAGAGGAATGTTCCGGTGCAATCATCAGCCAAGCCCAAGCGTTGCATGGGAATTGTTTTAGCGGTGGCAGCGCGTTTTTCTGCCGTTGAGAAACGGTCGTGGAAGGATGTATGGATGGTGCCAGGGGAAACGCAATTTACACGGATGTTATGATCGACCAATTCACGCGCGATGGTTTTTGTGAAGGCTGATACGAAGCCCTTCGCACCCGCGTAAACGCTGGCTCCGGCACTGCCACCAATGCGGGCGGCGATCGACGTGACGTTTATGATGTTACCGCTTTTTTGGCTCTTCATAATTTCAGCGCCGATGCGGCAACAATGAACCAATTGTCGGCAGTTGAGATCGAACACTTTGTCGATGAAATCATCGGTCAGTGCATCAAGATTTGTGCGCGCCACGAGACTTCCGGCATTGTTGACCAAAACGTCAATGCGGCCAAATTTTTTCATTGCGGCGTCGATCAATGCTTGAGGTGCATGCGGAGCGGTGAGATCGAGTTTTAATGTGGAGATGCCAGCGGCTTCAATTGCTTTTAATTCATCACCACCACCCAAATATTGAGCGAATACTTTCGAGCCAGCTTTGGCAAAACCAAGAGATGCTGCTCCACCAATTCCTGTGACGCCGCCTGTTACGACAACGACTTTGTTTTTCAGATCATTAAACATCAAAATGTAAATCCTTTTGGAATGAATTTGTTATCATGGGCTTGGCGCTGCAAATCTTCACGGAAATCTGGATGGGCGATGCTGATTAAGGCTTCGGCCCGCTCGGGCACTGATTTGCCTTTGAGATTGACGATGCCAAATTCCGTGACAACATACATAATATCTGCGCGTGTTGTGGTGACGATGTTGCCTGTGGTCAAGTTCATCACTATGCGGCTGCGGCGTTCGCCTTTTTTGTCAAATGTTGATGGCAAGCAGATGAAAGATTTGCCGCCCTTTGAAGCGTAAGCGCCGCGCACGAATTGAGCCTGGCCTCCGGTGCCCGTCACATGGCGATTGCCGTCTGATTCAGAGGCAGCTTGACCGTGAAAATCAATCTGTGTGGTGCTGTTGATCGAGATCACTTTATCATTCTGCATAATGAGATGCGGCGAGTTGGTGTATTCAACCGGATAAGCCAAAATATCTTTGTTGTGGTCGAGCAACTTATATAGCTCGGCTGAACCCAAAGCGAATGAATAAATTGTTTTTCCGGGGTTCAAGGTTTTGCGCGCGTTTGTGACACGGCCGCCCCTGATGAGCTCGGCGATGCCGTCCGTCATCATTTCGGTGTGAACGCCCAGATCTTTCACATTGCTATCCAGCAGCGTGGTGCACACCGCATTGGGCATGCCACCAATGCCGATCTGCAAACATGCGCCGTCTTCGATTTCGCCGGCAATCAGTTTTGCCACAGCTCGGTCAACGTCAGTCACTGGTGGATTGGGCAGGACTGTTGGCATGGAGTCGTCACCTTCAATGATGAAATCGACCTCACTGAGGTGAACGCCAGTACCTTCACCGTGCACATAAATATTGTTTTTATTGACCTCGATGATCAACATTTTGGCGCGTTCAACAATGGCGCGGTGCCAGAGATTGGCAGGGCCGAAGTTGAAGTAACCATCAGCGTCCATCGGCGCGGTTTTCAAAATCACAATATCGACTGGCGGAATGAAGCGGCGATAATAATCGGGAATTTCGCCAAGGTTCACGGGGATGTATTGCGAGCGGCCTGCATCATGTTGTTTGCGGTCATAGCCCGAAAAATGCAGGCTTAAACCCAGCACATGTTTGCGGTCTGGATCGGCGTCAAGAAAGGCGTGGGGTTTGACAGTGAGACAATGGCGAATTTTTACATTCGAAAGTTCCGTAATGCGTTCGGCCAAGGCGCGGTCGAACTCATTTGGTTGGATGAGTGATGTGCCGTAATCAAGCCACATGCCAGATTTGACGAGTGACGCAGCTTCTTTGGCGGAAATATGTTTGGCTTGGTGTGCCGCTTTGCGCAGTTGCATATAAGTTTCTTCCCGTTTGTGCCCCTCTTTGGCGGCATCTATTCGGAAATACTAGCCCGACAAAACAGAATGGAAAAGGAAAATTGGTGCGCCCTACGGGAGTCGAACCCGTCTTTACAACGTGAAAGGCTGTCGTCCTAACCGATAGACGAAGGGCGCACTTGCTGGCCCGATTTGGGCGAACGGCTGCTCTATATGCAGGTTC
>JAYTSN010000312.1:0-1077 GCA_043745625.1 Aestuariivirga sp.
TAAGTTTTTTCAAAAGAGGCCCGCCAAAGTTATCAATATTATTTTCTTATAATGTGCGCTGTGGCCTTCACGCTGTTAGGTTTGCGCAAATCAGTTTGCTGCCAATTCTAATATCATGAGGATCATCACATGAAACAGTTTCTTTTAGCGCTAATGTTAATTGCCGTTCCGGTTGCTGCTTTCACAGGTTTTGAGATGAAGTTTGCCGCCACGCCAGCTGTGGCTGCTGGCACAACAAGCCTTGGTGATCTGACCAAGTTGAAAACGATCATTGCTGATGTGCAGGCCATTGCTGACAAGGGTGATTTGGGTGCTGCTGAAAAGCGCATCCGCGATTTTGAAAATGATTGGGATGTTGCCAGTAAAACGATGCGGGGCCTGAATAAAGATGATTGGGGCCATGTGGATGATGCTGCTGATGCTGCGATGCGTGACTTGCGCGATTCAGCACCTGACGCAGCAAAAGTGAAGGTCACCCTGGCCGCATTAATGGCCGCGCTCAGCGACCCAACCAAAACACCATAATCATTATGAGGACTAATCCCATGTCAAACGTCGCTACCCTGCCCCATTATAACCGCGTTCCGGAAGTGACGTTTGATTTTTGGTTGATCAAATTGATGGCCGTAACCATGGGGGAAACGGCGGCTGATTATCTCGGCGTTAATTTGGGATTGGGATTAACGAAAACATCTTTGTTGATGGGGGGTGTTTTGCTGGTGGCGCTTTGGTTTCAGTTTCGGCAGAAACGTTATGTGCCTTGGGCCTATTGGTTGGCGGTGGTGTTGATCAGCATCGTCGGCACCTTGGTAACTGATAATCTCGTGGATAATTTTGGTGTGCCGCTCTGGACGACCACAATTATATTCACTGTTGCATTGGCTGCAACCTTCGCACTTTGGTACAATTCTGAAAAGACACTCTCAATTCATTCGATCTTCACAAACAAGCGCGAGGCATTCTACTGGCTTGCCATTCTATTCACCTTCGCGCTTGGCACAGCGGCGGGTGATTTGGTGGCTGAACATTTCGGCCTCGGTTATATGGCCACCGGTGTTTTGTTTGGTATAATTATTG
>JAYTSN010000313.1:0-3412 GCA_043745625.1 Aestuariivirga sp.
ACTTGTTATTCGGCGGGATTTGTGAATAAACCCCGCCCACGATGCAGTTTTACCCCACAATTCAAAATCGTGAGCCAGCGGGCAGCCAGTGCCACGAGATCCTGACCGCCGACGGCATCCGCTTGCGTGCCATAACGATTACCCCGGAAAAGGCCAAAAACGGTACGATTATTATTCTCAACGGGCGCAGCGAATTTGTGGAACGCTACTTTGAAACGTTCAATGATCTCACAAAAAGAGGCTATTGCGTCGCCAGTTTTGATTGGCGCGGCCAAGGCGGATCCCAACGGCTACTTAAAAATCCAATGCGCGGGTATGTAAATTCATTTGCCGACTATGACAAAGACTTAAGCGCCATCATGGACATGTTGGTGCAAAAACAATGCCCAAAGCCTTATTATGCATTGGCCCATTCGATGGGCGGACAATTGTTGTTGCGGGCTTTGCGGAACCGTAATTATTTTACCCGAGCCGTCATGACGGGCCCACTGCTTGGTTTTCATTATGGCCGCTGGCCGCGCTGGGTTGTGCCTATTCTCACCTTCACTGCGAAATATTCTGGCTTTGGCTGGCTTTATATCCCTGGATCCAAACCCACATCTGTGATGCAAAAAAACCAGTTTATCGGCAATGTTTTGATGTCAGATAAAACGCGCTGGGACCGGGACATTGCTATTCTGGAAGCTCATCCTCAGCTTGGGCTTGGTGGCCCAACTTACAGCTGGCTTCGCGCTGCTATGGCGAGCATGAACCATCTTCACCGCTGGCCGCGCAAAAAGGGCCCAACCTGCCCCACGTTAATTGTGTTGGCTGGCAATGACCGGGTGGTCAATAACCGCGAGGCCCGCAATTTTGTGAGCCAAGTGCCTGGCTTTTCCTTAATCGTATTAACCGGTTCCGAGCACGAGATTTTGAACGAAACCAACGCTATCCGCGAGCGCTTTTGGGCCGCTTTCGACGCTTTTATGACGCCTGAAAACAATTCTCAGCGATAAATTGCTTTGTTATATTGCACGTGCTAAGTGGCCGGAAATCCCTAACGCTTGTGGCGCATTCCGGCCAAGTTGCAGACTTGGCCGATAAGAATTCGCTTTAACATCTAAATGAAAGTTGGCGCCATTATGAATTTGCGCAATATTGCGATTATTGCCCACGTAGACCACGGCAAAACCACATTGATCGACCGTTTGCTGTCGCTCTCGGGCTCGTTCCGCGACAACCAGAAAGTGGCCGAACGTGCCATGGATTCAAACGATCTGGAACGCGAACGCGGCATTACCATTTTGGCTAAGGTAACTTCGCTCACTTGGAAAGACACGCGCATCAACATCGTTGATACCCCGGGCCACGCCGATTTCGGCGGTGAAGTTGAACGTATTTTGAACATGGTGGATGGTGCCGTTCTTTTGGTAGACGCTGCCGAAGGCCCAATGCCACAAACCAAGTTCGTGTTGCAAAAGGCTTTGAAGCTCGGCTTGAAGCCAATCGTTGTAATCAACAAAATTGATCGTCCCGATGAGCGCCACGTCGAAGTGGTCAACGAGGTGTTTGACCTTTTCGCGGCTCTCGATGCAACTGACGAGCAACTCGATTTTCCGATTGTTTATGGTTCAGCAAAAAACAGCTGGATGAGCCTTGATCCAAAAGGCCCACAAGAAAACATGGATGCGCTGTTTGACAAAATCGTCAGCCACTTCAAGCCGCCCGTGATCGAAGAAGGTCCGTTCCGCATGTTGGTGACAACAATTGAAGCCAACCCATTCCTGGGCCGCGTTTTGACTGGCCGTATTCGTTCAGGCTCGGTCAAAGCCAACCAAGCAATCAAGTCTTTGGGCCGTGATGGCACAACTGTTGAAACAGGTCGTGTATCCAAGGTGCTTTCGTTCCGTGGTCTAGAGCGCGTTCCGGTGGAAGAAGCATTCGCTGGCGACATCATCGCAATCTCAGGTCTTACCACTTCAACCGTGGCTGATACGCTCTGCGATCCTACTGTAACGACACCAATTGCAGCACAGCCTATCGATCCACCAACACTGACCATGACCTTCCGCATCAATGACGGCCCACTCGCTGGCAAAGAAGGCGATAAAGTTCAGTCCCGCGTTATTCGTGATCGTTTGTTGCGCGAAGCTGAAGGCAACGTTGCTCTCAAAGTATCTGCATCTGAATCCGAAACCGATGCCTTCGAAGTGGCAGGCCGCGGCGAATTGCAATTGGGCATTTTGATTGAAACCATGCGCCGCGAAGGCTTCGAACTCACCGTTGGTCGTCCACGCGTTGTATTTAAAATTGATCCTGAAACGGGTGAAAAACTTGAGCCGATTGAAGAAGTCATCGTCGACGTTGATGAAGAGCACACCGGTATCGTTGTGCAAAAACTTTCAGAGCGCCGCGCTGAAATGCGTGACATGCGCCCATCAGGCACGGGCCGCCAACGTATCATGTTCCACGCACCAACACGCGGATTGATCGGTTATCAAGGCGAGTTGATGTCTGATACACGCGGCACCGCCATTATGAACCGCATATTCCACGCCTATGCACCCCACGTTGGCGAAATCCCAGGCCGTTTCACAGGCGCTCTGCTGTCGAACTCCGACGGTGATGCTGTGGCTTATGCCATTTTCAACCTGCAAGACCGTGGGCCTATGTTCATTGAACATGGCACCAAGGTTTATGCCGGCATGATCATCGGCGAACATACGCGTGGCAATGATCTTGAGCTCAACGTGATCAAGGGCAAGAAGCTGACCAACGTGCGCGCTTCAGGCAAAGATGAAGCCGTTGTGCTGACTCCCCCAATCAGGATGTCGCTCGAAAAAGCGCTGGCCTATGTGGGCGAAGATGAGTTGGTTGAAATCACACCAAAATCTATCCGGCTTCGGAAGATCTATCTTGATCCAAACGAGCGCAAGCGCATGAGCCGCGCCAAGGATGCCGATAACGCAGCATAAAGTTAGACGCTAATTATTTTCGATTAATCTATAATTAGAAATCGTCATGCCCGCGAAAGCGGGCATTTGCGTTTGTGGCCAGAGAACAGAGATTCCCGCTTTCGCGGGAATGACGGTTGAGGGTTAGGAGCGAAATTATCAAAATATCTAATCGATCTGAATACTCTGGCCGATTTCACTAACAATGAAATCGGCCTTTTTTATTTTATGTAGTGCCATCGCTTCTTCCAACGCCAACACAGGCGCATCCACCGCTTCATCGGTCAATTGCACTGTGCCATGATGAATGCCTAAACTCCGAACGCTCCCCAAATCCAAATGCGCCTGCACAGCCTCTTCCAGATTCATGTGCTGCGGCTTCATAAACCAACGTGGCTCATAAGCTCCGATGGGCAGTAAAGATAATCGCGGCGCACCGAATATTGATTTCACTTCACGGAATGTTTCACCAGTGCCAT
>JAYTSN010000314.1:0-9852 GCA_043745625.1 Aestuariivirga sp.
ATCAATCAAAAGCAAACGAAAACTCGCAACTTGGGATGCAGACTATTTGAAATCAGCGCTTCAACTCAATCCCTGTTAACCTGGACTCGTTGCCCTGCGCTTCCTCGAAGGCATTTGACGTGGCTGAATGACATGTTAATGTCATGTAACAAAGTTTCTTGGGGTTAGAGGATTTGGCGACGAACAATGCGCAAACAGCGGTGGTTGTGGATGATTTGCATAAATCATTTGGCCCGCTCGAAGTTTTGAAAGGCGTTAACCTCACCGCTAAGCAGGGCGATGTGGTGTCGATGATCGGATCGTCGGGCTCTGGCAAAAGCACATTTCTGCGCTGCATCAATTTTCTTGAACTGCCATCGCGGGGTCGCATCGTTGTCACGGGTGAAGAGATTTCATTGAAGCCCGGCGCTGATGGAAACATGCACCCGACTGATCGTCGTCAAGTTGAACGCATTCGCACCAAGCTTGGCATGGTGTTTCAGAGTTTCAATCTTTGGCAACATATGACTGTATTGCAAAATGTAATTGAAGCACCGGTTCATGTTTTGAAACTCGGCAAAAAAGAAGCAACTGAGCGCGGTGAAGCGCTGCTTCACAAAGTTGGACTTTTAGAAAAGCGCGATCAATATCCGGCATTCTTATCTGGCGGCCAGCAACAGCGTGCTGCAATTGCCCGTGCCTTGTGCATGGAGCCAAAGGTGATGTTGTTTGACGAGCCAACATCAGCGCTTGATCCTGAACTGGTCGGCGAAGTTTTGAAAGTGATCCGCGATTTGGCGAACGAGGGTCGCACGATGATCCTTGTCACCCATGAAATGAAATTTGCCCGCGATGTGTCTTCGCATGTGATGTATTTGCACAAGGGCATCGTGGAGGAAGAGGGATCGCCTCAGCAAGTATTTGGCGCACCGAACAGTGAGCGCTGCAAGCAATTCGTTTCGAGTATACATTGAGGGGTGTACGAAACGATAGGCAGGGTTTGAAACCGGGGGTCGGTTGCGAACTTAAATTTTTGATAACGACTACAGGGAGATTAAATATGAAGTATACGAAGAAACTATTTATGGCAGCTGTGGCTGCGGCATCGCTATTTTCTGTAACGCCTGCTTTTGCCGATTTGAAATTTGGCGTGGATATTTCGCCATATCCGCCCTTCACTTCTAAGGATCCATCGGGCAAAATCGTTGGCTGGGAAGCTGATTTCATGGATGCATTGTGTGCGGAAATTAAAGAAAAATGCGCGTTTGAGCCAACGGCTTGGGACGGCATTATTCCGGCTCTCACATCCAAGAAGTTCGATGCCATTTTGTCATCCATGTCAGTTACACCAGAGCGCATGAAGACCATCAATTATTCAAAGATTTATTATAATTCAGCTGCAGTGCTGATTGGTAATAAGAGCGATGACAAGGATTTTTCGCCAGAGCATCTTTCTGGCAAAACCATTGGCGTGCAAAATGCAACAACTCACGCCAATTATCTCGACAAATATTACAAGTCAAAGGGCGCCATCATTAAGGGCTACGCTGGTCAAGACGAAGCCAACGCTGATTTGACAGCTGGCCGTGTTGATTATGTGATGGCCGACGGTGTGACATTGGGTGCTTATCTCGATTCAGAATCTGGTGCTTGCTGCGAGCAAAAAGGCGCTGTTCCAATTGATGTAAAAATCTTGGGCCCAGGCGTTGGCATTGGCATCCGTAAGGAAGACTCAGCTCTGATGGAAAAAATCAATGCCGGCATTATTGCGTTGCGCGATAAGGGTTTCTTTGAAACGAACACTGAAAAGTGGAAGTTGACAGGTAAACTGGTTCTACCAAAAGACATGAAGTAATTGGAATGGGCCACTCATCATTGAGTGGCCCTTTTTTCTGGAGTAGATTTTGATCCTTGCTGCGGCAGTCCCCATTTCCGAACTTTTGTCTTATGGAGACAAAGGTTATCTCGATGAATTGATCTGGGGTGCTTTTGCTACTGTAGAGATTTCATTTTTTGCATATTTGTTTGGTGTTAGCCTCGGCTTGCTTGGCGCAATTGGCAAACTTTCTGGTGGCCGAATATTACGCTATTTCCTCGACGGCTATACCACCATTTTTCGTGCTGTTCCTGAACTCGTTTTGATCATGCTGCTTTATTATGCAGGCACGAACGGCATAAATAATTTGGCAAATTCCATCGGCCTTGGTCCAGTTGAAATGAACGGCATCGTGGTTGCCATTTTTGTGTTGGGAATTGTGCAAGGCGCATACCACACCGAAGTTTTGCGAGCCGCAATTCAAGCTGTGCCCCTTGGTCAAACTGAGGCCGCGAAGGCGTATGGCATGGGGCCATTTACTTTGTTCAGGCGTGTAACGCTGCCTGCGATGTTACCATTTGCAATTCCGGGGCTTGCTAATTTGTGGCTCAACATCACGAAGGATTCAGCGTTGGTTGCGGTTGTGGGTGCCACCGAACTCGCCAACGCCACGCGCATTGCTGCAGGTGGTGCAAAATACTATCTGACCTTCTATCTTCTAGCCGCCGCGATCTATCTTTTGATTTCTATGGCTTCAAACCAATTCTTTGGCTGGTTGGAAAACCGCGTTCGTCGCGGCCAACCTAAATTGGCGGTGAGCTAGGCGATGCACTGGGAATGGTTGGCAAACCCTGAATATCAGCACCTTTTGCTGGTTGGGCTTTATTATACTCTGATTTTGCTGGTGACTTCGATTGTCATCGGGTTCACGCTAGCTGTGCCGATTGGTTTGGTGCAAGTAACGGGCCCGTGGCCGCTTAAAATGTTAGCCCGCGGGTTTTGTACTTTTATTCGCGGCACTCCGCTGCTCATTCAGCTTTGGATATTGTATTACGGTTTTGGTTCTTTGTTTCCCAGCATCCCTTGGCTCAGACACAGCTTTATGTGGCCGGTTTTGCGTGAGGGTTTTTACTATGCCGTACTCGGCCTTAGCCTCAGCGTAGCGGCCTATGAGGGAGAGATTATGCGCGGCGCTTTTCTTGGGGTGCCGCGTGGCGAACTTGAAGCAGCACGCGCATTTGGGATGAGTGGATGGAAAGTTCTATCGCGCGTGTGGTTTCCGCGCGCTGTTTTGCAAGTGCTGCCAACACTAGCCGGTGAAACAGTCAGCCAGCTTAAATCAACGCCCTTGGCTTTCACCATAACCGTGATGGATTTGATGGGTGCAAGGTTTAAGATCAGCTCTGACACATACATCATGTATGAACCGCTCATTTTTATCGCCGTGGTTTATATGATCTTAACCTTCATCATCACCCGCGCTTTTGGGTATCTTGAAAGGCTGATACCAAAACGGCGATGATGTATGACCGGATCATGGGTTTTGCTAATGAACTCACGGCACTGCGCCGTGATCTGCATATGCATCCTGAATTGGCCTTTGAAGAACACCGCACGTCTAAACTTATCGCAGAAGAACTCACGCGGATGGGATTTAATGTCACCACTGGTGTTGCAAGCACGGGTGTTGTGGGCACATTGACCAACGGCACCAGCCGCAAGGTCATCGCTATCCGTGCGGATATGGACGCATTGCCAATCCACGAAACCACAGGGCTTGACTATGCCTCGCGCTACGATGGCAAAATGCATGCTTGTGGCCATGATGGCCACACGTCGATGTTGCTCGGACTCGCACGCCATCTTTCTGAGACCAGAGATTTTGATGGAACAATCCATCTGATTTTCCAGCCGGCCGAGGAAGACATCAGCGGTGCACACCGCATGATTGAAGAGGGGTTTTTCCAGCGCTTTAAATGTGATCAGATTTTTGCACTTCACAACTTGCCAAACGAACCCTTGGGCCAAGTGCGCGTGCGGGCAGGGGCAATTACCGCTTCAATTGCAATTGTTGGTGTAACCATCCGCGGTGTGGGCGGCCACGGCGCATTTCCGCATCAAGCTATAGATCCTATCGTTGCAGCGTCCAGTGCTGTCATGGCTCTGCAAACTGTGGTGTCGCGCAATTCAGACCCGCTTGATCCTGTGGCCGTGACGGTTGGTGCAATCAATGGCGGTATACTGGCAACAGCTATTCCGGAGACTGTCACACTAAAAATTGGTGTCAGAACGTGCTCGCATAAAAATAGTCAGATGATGGCGGAGCGTATTCCAGTGTTGTTCAAACAACAGGCTGCATCTTTCGGCTGTGTGGCTGAAGTTGAATATGGCCAAGGTATCATCTATCCACCTTGCATAAACGATCTGAGCGCCGCCAATGCCATCCGTGACACTGCATTGCATATGGGCCAAAACCAGCAGTCGATTGATCTGGCGGGCCCCTATATGTTTGCTGAAGATTTTGCCTTTATGCTTGAGCAAGTTCCCGGTGCCTATTTCGGAATTGGCAATGGCCCCTCGCGCAATCTCCACGAATCCAGTTATGATTTCAACGATGAGCTTTTGATACGAGGCACGCATTTTTGGGCAACACTGGTGCAGCGTATCCTAAAAGTCTGAGCTGATTTGCGCATAAGCTGGTTGCAACTTTTCTGGTCCCAGTTCATTGATAGGCGATGAGTGCTGTTCCGGTCGAAAATTCCACATCCAAACTTTCCCATCAAGAAGTCATCTGGATCATAGCGGGCGTCGTCGTCGCCATGTTTTTGGCGGCACTCGATCAAACCATTGTAGTGACCGCCATGCCAACGATTGGCAGGGCGCTTGGTAGTCCTGAATATCTGCCATGGATCATTACATCCTATCTGCTTGCCTCCACGGCTGTCACACCGCTTTATGGCAAAGTCTCTGATATCGTAGGGCGGCGCGTCACACTTTTATTTGCCATCACGGTTTTTATCATCGGATCGGTTTTGTGTGCGATTGCACCAAGTTTGCTGATCTTGATTGTTGCCCGTGCTGTCCAAGGCTTGGGCGGCGGCGGCCTCATCTCGCTGGCCCAAACCATCATCGCCGACATTGTCTCGCCCAAGGAGCGTTCGCGCTATCAGGTTTTTATCGCGGGTGTTTATATGTCCGCCAGTGTCTCAGGCCCGTTGCTTGGCGGTTTCTTTGCTGAACATTGGCATTGGTCATTGATTTTTTGGATTAATGTGCCGCTCGGAATATTGGCTCTGCTGATGACCAATGGCTTGTTAAAGAAGTTGCCGCGCAACGAGCGTCCGCATAAGCTGGATTTCTTAGGCGCTGCTTTGATGGCTTTGGCCAGCATCGCCATGATGCTGGCGCTCAGTTGGGGCGGAATTCATTACCCTTGGACCTCAGTTGAAGTGCTGGGTCTGCTTGCAGTTTCAGTGCTGCTTTGGGCTGCATTTATAGGGCGGCTCAAAACGGCGCAAGAACCTTTCATCGCCTCAGACATCCTCGGAAATACTGTGGTCGCCACGGGCACAGTTGCAGTCATGCTGGTAATGGGTTGCTATATTGGCATAACCGCTTACCTGCCGGTTTATATGGAACTGACTTTTGGTTTAACCGCCAGCCAATCCGGATTTTCGCTTATTCCGTTTATGGCTGGAACTGTTGTGGGCGCTATCATCGCTGGCCGCTTTATGGCCCATTCAGCGCGCTATAAACGCCCCGCCACTTACGGCCTGATTTTTTCGATTGCCGGGCTTGCAATTCTAGCTGCGCTCAAAACCACACCTGGCATTTGGATCGTGGAAATTTTAATGGCCGGCCTTAGTGTTGGTCTTGGCACAATTTTCCCAATCACCACGGTTGCTATCCAAAATGCCGTTCAACCTTACCAAATGGGCACGGCCACGGGTGTCATGGGTTTCTTCCGATCTTTAGGCGGCGCGTTGATCGTGGCCGCTTTCGGGGCCATGTTGTTCAGCCAAATACCAAACTTGTCCGCATTGCAAGAATCCTCCGGCGAAAAACTGGCACAGATCGTAGCAACTGGTGAAATGCACAACGCCTTCCGCCCCATGTTCGGCTTAGCTGCAATCGTGTTAGCGCTGGCTCTCGCCGCGTTTAGCCGAATGCCGGAAAAGCCGCTGCGCGGTAAGGTGAATATGGCAGAGGTGATGACGGAGTAATCGGCGTTGCAGAAATGGAGGCGCTGACATTGTAATGGCAGAATAAGCCTTCTCAGTTTTATCAATCGTTCATAATTTGAAAGGTTCCAACGCGGCGCAAAGTTAATGTTCACCAGTTTGTCTTTTTGCAGGAACTTTTCGTTTCAAAAGTCGTTTTTAGGGTTCGGATCGAGAAACCCATAACATTCTCGACCGCATTTATTCAGCCAACATAGCATGTGAGGACATTTAAAATGCGCGAACAAACAACACAACGTCAGGCGACCCAAACATCATCAAAGCGGAAATCAAGCGAAAAGAGATTGGACGATCTCTTCGAACATGCCTTGAAAGACATTTATTATGCCGAGAAAAAAATTCTGAAGGCGCTCCCCAAAATGATCAAAGCTGCGAACGACTCGGAGTTGAAGGACGGGCTTGAAAACCACCGCATGGAGACCGAAGGCCATGTCGACAAATTGGAACAGGTTTTTGGTATTTTGGGCAAAACACCAAAAGCTGTAAAGTGCGTTGCAATCGAAGGTATTTTAAGTGAAGCCGATGAGGTCTTGGAAGATTTCGGCGGCACCAAGGTATGCGATGCGGCGATCATTTTCTCAGGTCAAGCTGTGGAACATTACGAAATTACTCGTTACGGCAACATGCATGCTTGGGCCACAAGCCTTGGCATGGATGAAGTGGCGGAAATCATCGAAAGCATTTTGATGGAAGAAAAAGCTGCTGACGAGAAACTAACAGATCTCGCCGAAAGGCGGATCAATTTTGCAGCGGAAGAAGAAGACGAAGCTGCTGGTGATGTCGAACACGCGTAAATAAATTGATGTCGAAGATAGAGAGGAGTTTAAGTTTTTAAGCTCCTTTTTTGTTTGGGGCACACCGGATGCTGCCAGCGGGCGACGTCAACCACACCACCGAGATTTGGTTGCACCTCCAAAGTTTTATCGGTCGCCTGCGTTTCCTTCGCCAAAACTTGCCAAAGTTTGTCAATTCCATAGGTTTGCGCTAGTCTGAAAACATGAGCACAAGCACCATGAATATATCACTCCCCGAAGCCCTCAAAATCTTTGTGAAGGAACGCACCAAGAAAGCAAACTACTCGAATCCGAGCGATTATGTACGTTCGCTTATTCGTGAAGATCAGCGACGTTTGGCGGCAACCAATCTGCTTGATGATATGGTCGCAAAACACCTTGCTGCCAACCCCGAGGCACCCGCAGCCAAACTTGAAAAATTGCGCGGTGAATTCTGGGCACGGTGGACGGAACTCAAAACTGATATTGGTCAGGGCCTTGCTTCACTCGATCATGATGGTGGAAAGATATTGAACGCTGACATGCTGGCCAATATCAAAAGTCGGGGCCGTGACCGTATGGCTAAAGCTAAGGCCGTATGACACCCATTCGCATTTCGGCTGATGCGGAAAATGATCTTGATGCGATTTGGCTCTATATCGCCAATGATAGCCCGATCAATGCAGACCGATTTTTGGATCGTTTGGTTACGACGCTTACGACGACACTTTCAACCATTCCACTTGCAGGCCGCACGCGCGATGAATTTGGTGTGGGCCTTTGGAACTTCCTTTAGAGAGCTACATTGTCTTTTACCGTGTCAACAAAGGTGCAGTGGAAATTATCCGCATCATTCACGGTGCCCGCGATCTTGATGCCATCTTCGGCGATTGATTGCGCAGCTCCCTCCTTAAGTATTACACCGCCGTGATCCGCCATCTGCGGTGGGCGTATTGGTCAATATTCAGGTGACGTCAATTTTGGCTCAAGCACTATAGGGCTCGTCCGCGCTAAACAATTTCCGCAAGGCCGGAATGGTTTTTGCGGGCGCATCAAGGCGATCACAGAAGGTCAGCCATTGATTGGCTGGCAGTCTGAATTCAGACTGATCAAACAAAACAGCTTGCGCTGCGTCAAGCGAGGCTTGCAACACAAACTGGCTGATGTTCATGTGTCGCGCCCGCGCCGCTTGTGCCAAGATCTTCTTTTCTGGTTCAGAGGCACGGATAAAAAGCCGAGCTTCTTTTTGAAGAATTGTTGAACTCATCGTCATTTTTGAATTCCGTATTGATAGGATTTGTACATCCATTGTACGCCCAATATGTTTGAGGCAGAAATGCTGCTTCCCCCGCGCCAACGTCGTTTTCCTGATGGGCTCAAAACTATTGTTGGGGTGGGAGGGCTGACCCAGAAGGGAAGTCCCAATTCTGGAGTATGACGACGGATAGCAGGTTGACCGTACGCTGTCAAGTTCTATTTTCTATTGCTAGGATTTTTTATGTAAATAATTACAATCAAACGAAATTCCACAGCCATGCTCCAAGCTGAGCATCGCTGCGAGACGATATTGGAATTCAAAATCATTAAAAATGGTGAGCCCAGCGGGATTCGAACCCACGACCCTCTGATTAAAAGTCAGAATAATAGGAATTTACATAGTTTTTCATAGTTGAGCATAGTGAACATTATTTTGTTTAATTACAAATGTTTATGTGATATATCGTTTAACATAGTTGAACATGTAGAACCTCCATACGCACACGATTTATGCGACTAGAATGCGACTAAGCCATGAATTTGACAGACCTTCAGATTAAAAAATTATCGCTCCCAGAAGGTGCGACTAAGCAAAAAACCTTCTTTGATGGATCGCTGAAAGGCTTTGGTTTGCGCGTCTCTGTCGGCGGTGCAAAGAGCTTTATTTTGATGTTTGGCAAGCGCCGAAAGCTCAAAACTTTAGGCCGCTATCCAGAGACGTCATTAGCTAAAGCTCGCGTTCTGGCGCGACAGCTTCTTGGTGAAGTGGCGGGGGGCGAAGAGGAAGAAATTATCCGCAAGGCTTCCCTGGCATTCGTTGACGCACGAGATCGATTTATTGAAGATAGCCGTCATCACACCAAGCCTTCGACTTTGAATGAGTATCGGCGACATCTGACCAAGCATTTCCCTTTTTCTAAAATGCTCGGTGAAGTATCGCGCAGTGACATTATGGAAATCGTCTCGAATTTAAAATCGCGGCCCAGCGAGGCGCAGCACGCTTTCATTGCCATGCGAACCATGATGAATTGGGCGGTGCGACGTGGTTATCTTGAGACGTCGCCTGTGCCGTCTATACGCTTCAAGGCGAGCACACGTGCCCGCATCTTGACTGAGAATGAGCTGAGGGCCGTTTGGGGCAGGGCTGTCGAGATTGGCTACCCCTACGGAACAATGTTGCAGTTATTGATCCTCACAGGTCAGCGGCGCGGCGAGATTGCAGGCTTACGCAGAGCTTGGATTAAAGACAGGTGGATTACCTTCCCGATTGGGTTCACCAAGAATAAGCGCGAACATCGAGTTCCGTTCGGCGATTTCGCGAAGGAATTTGTTGAAGGCATCACGGGCAAAACTGATCTTCTCTTCCCTGCCAGAGGCCGAACTGACGTGCCGTTTTCAGGCTGGTCAAAATCTAAGAAGGAGTTTGATAAGGAGCTTGGATTTACCGATTATACGCTGCACGATCTTCGCCGAACGTTCAGCTCAAATTTGGCAAAGCTTGCTGTTCCAATCCATGTCACCGAAAAATTGTTGAACCATGTTTCGGGAACTGTTTCAGGCGTGGCTGCGGTTTATAATCGTCATAGTTATGCCGATGAAATGCAGGAAGCCATGGCCACCCATGAGAAATACCTCGATAATCTCGTTGCCCAACCGATTTAACAGCGTTTTAACAGCGCAATAACTGACATTTATCGGCAAATGCGGTATTATTACCGCTATGTATAACCCGAAATACCACATTACATCGGCTATAGCGGCTGCGCTGATGCAGATTGAAGCCATC
>JAYTSN010000315.1:0-9840 GCA_043745625.1 Aestuariivirga sp.
GCAGTTTGGTGGTCAACGCTTCGGTGAAATGGAAGTGTGGGCGCTGGAAGCTTATGGTGCTGCTTATACATTGCAAGAAATGCTGACTGTGAAGTCAGACGACGTTGCAGGCCGTACCAAGGTTTATGAAGCCATTGTTCGCGGTGATGACGGATTTGAAACCGGCATTCCAGAAAGCTTCAACGTGCTGGTGAAAGAAATGCGTTCACTCGGCCTCAATGTTGAGCTGCAGAACGGCCAAACACCAACAGCTGTATAAGTTTGAAATTGGCGGGAGCGAAAGCTTCCGCCGTCACCTATTCGTAGTTTAATTTCGCAGGGCATTCCCCCTGCACATAAGGAGAAGGGCACACCATGAACCAAGAGGTCATGAACGTCTTCAATCCGGTAGCCCCGGTTCAAGCTTTCGATCAGATTCGTATCTCGGTCGCTAGCCCAGAGAAAATCCTTTCGTGGTCATTCGGCGAAATCAAAAAGCCGGAAACCATTAATTATCGCACGTTCAAGCCTGAACGCGATGGTTTGTTCTGTGCGCGCATTTTCGGACCAGTGAAGGATTATGAATGCTTGTGCGGCAAGTATAAGCGCATGAAGTATAAGGGCATCATCTGCGAAAAATGCGGTGTTGAAGTTACCTTGTCCAAGGTGCGTCGCGAACGTATGGGACATATCGAGTTGGCTGCTCCAGTTGCTCACATCTGGTTCCTGAAATCGGTGCCATCACGCATTTCGAACTTGCTTGATATGACGCTGAAGGATGTTGAACGCGTTCTCTATTTTGAAAACTACATTGTGCTTGAGCCTGGCCTCACGCCAATGAAGATGCATCAGCTTTTGGGCGAAACAGAATATCTTAAAGCTCAAGAAGAATATGGCGAAGACAGTTTCACAGCCAGCATCGGCGCCGAAGCCATTCGTGATATGCTCGCTGCAATCAACCTTGACACGCTTAAAATTTCATTGCGTGAAGAATTGAAAGTGGCCACTGGTGAGTTGAAGCCAAAGAAATTGGCCAAACGTTTAAAGCTGGTTGAGAACTTCTTGGAATCTGGCAACCGTCCGGATTGGATGATCTTGACTGTCGTTCCGGTGATCCCACCAGAACTTCGTCCGCTGGTTCCTTTGGATGGTGGCCGTTTTGCAACGTCCGATCTCAATGATCTTTATCGCCGCGTGATCAACCGTAACAACCGTTTGAAGCGCCTCATCGAACTCAAGGCTCCAGATATCATCGTGCGCAACGAAAAGCGCATGTTGCAAGAATCTGTTGACGCATTGTTCGACAATGGTCGTCGTGGCCGTGTGATCACGGGTGCCAACAAGCGCCCATTGAAGTCGCTTTCTGACATGCTAAAAGGCAAGCAGGGCCGCTTCCGTCAAAACTTGCTCGGTAAGCGCGTCGATTATTCAGGCCGCTCGGTTATCGTTGTGGGCCCAGAACTCAAGCTTCATCAATGTGGTTTGCCAAAGAAGATGGCGCTCGAACTGTTCAAGCCATTCATCTACTCGCGTCTGGAAGCCAAGGGTCTTTCTTCAACTGTGAAGCAAGCCAAGAAGTTGGTTGAAAAAGAAAAGCCGGAAGTTTGGGATATCCTCGACGAGGTAATTCGCGAACATCCGATTATGCTCAACCGGGCGCCGACACTTCACCGTTTGGGCATCCAAGCGTTCGAGCCTGTGCTGATTGAAGGTAAAGCCATTCAGCTTCACCCTCTGGTTTGCACCGCGTTTAACGCTGACTTTGACGGCGACCAAATGGCCGTTCACGTTCCTTTGTCACTCGAAGCGCAGCTTGAAACCCGCGTGTTGATGATGTCGACGAATAACGTTCTGCATCCTGCCAACGGTCAACCGATCATCGTTCCATCACAAGATATCGTGCTGGGTCTTTATTACCTCTCGATTATCAATGATGGCGAGCCAGGCGAAGGCATGTTGTTTGGCAACATGGCTGAAGTTGAACATGCATTGGCCAACGGCGATGTGACGTTGCACGCCAAGGTTAAGGGCCGTGTTCGTGACATGGGGCCAGACGGCGTTGCGCGTAACCGCATCGTTGATACAACGCCAGGCCGTATGAAGATTGGTGAACTTTTGCCAATTGCTGAAAAAATGTCCTATGACGTTTGCAACAAGCTGATGACCAAGCGTGACATCTCTAAGATGATTGACTCGGTCTATCGTTACTGTGGCCAGAAAGAGGCTGTGGTGTTCTGCGACCGTATCATGGCGCTGGGATTTTTGAACGCCTACAAGGCCGGCATTTCATTCGGTAAGGATGACATGGTTATTCCTGCGTCCAAGGTAAAGCTCGTGGCTAACACCCGAGAACTCGCTAAGGAATTCGAACAACAATATATTGACGGTCTGATTACTCAAGGCGAAAAATACAATAAGGTTGTTGATGCTTGGTCTAAGTGCACCGACAAAGTTGCTGAAGAAATGATGCGCGAAATTTCATCCGTTAAAAAGGACGAAGTGACGGGCCGTACTAAGCCGATCAACTCGGTTTATATGATGAGCCATTCGGGTGCGCGTGGTTCGCCAACCCAAATGCGTCAGCTGGCTGCAATGCGTGGTCTGATGGCCAAGCCATCAGGCGAAATCATTGAAACGCCTATCATCTCAAACTTCAAGGAAGGTTTGTCGGTTCTTGAATACTTCAACTCCACCCATGGCGCGCGTAAGGGCCTGGCTGATACGGCGCTCAAGACAGCCAACTCTGGATATCTCACTCGTCGTTTGGTTGATGTGGCTCAAGACGCCATCATCTCTGAAGTGGATTGCGGTTCGAAGTCTTATATCACCACACGCCCGATTATTGACTCAGGCGAAGTGATCGTGGCTTTGGGCATTCGTATTCTAGGCCGTACTGCGGCTGAGGATGTGATTGATCCTGTGTCAGGTGCGGTGCTTGCGCAAGCTGGCAAAGAAATGCTGGAGCTTGATGTAGATAAGATCGAAAAGGCTGGCATCACAGAAGTGCGCATCCGTTCGGTTCTCACATGTGAAACCAAATTTGGCGTGTGCGCAACTTGCTATGGACGCGATCTTGCACGCGGCACACCTGTGAACATGGGTGAAGCTGTGGGTGTTATTGCGGCACAATCAATCGGTGAACCTGGAACTCAGCTCACCATGCGTACCTTTCACATCGGCGGTGCTGCTCAGGTTCTCGATAACTCCTTCGTTGAATCAAACCACGAAGGTCTCGTCGAAATCCGCAACGCTAACTTGGCCACTGATACATCGGGCAAGCTGGTTGTCATGGGGCGTAACGTTTCCATCGTGATCAAGGATGCCAAGGGCAATGACCGTGCTACTCACAAAGTTGGCTATGGTTCAAAGCTGTTCGTGAATACGGGCGACACTGTAAAACGTGGCATCCGTATTGCGGAGTGGGATCCCTACACACGTCCGGCCCTCACAGAGGTTGACGGTATTGTTGCGTTTGAAGACGTTGTTGACGGCGTGTCCGTGAACGAAGTGCAAGACGAAGCAACCGGCATCACCAACCGTGTGATCATCGATTGGCGCAACAATCAACGTGGTTCCACGTTGAAGCCAGCCATTGTCATCAAGGGTGCAGACGGCGAAGTGAAGAAGCTGCCACGCGGCGGTGAAGCACGTTATCTGCTTTCAGTGGATGCGATTTTGTCAGTCGAACCTGGTTCCAAAGTTGGTGCTGGTGACGTGCTGGCTCGCAACCCACTTGAAAGCGCTAAGACACGCGACATCACGGGCGGTTTGCCACGTGTTGCCGAGTTGTTTGAAGCACGTCGTCCGAAGGATGCTGCCGTTATTGCTGAAATCTCAGGCAAGATTGAATTTGGCCGCGACTATAAGAATAAGCGCCGCATTCGTATCGTGCCGTTGGATGATACGTTGGAAGCCGTTGAATATCTCATCCCGAAGGGCAAGCATTTGCCAGTTCAGGAAGGCGATATGATCGAAAAAGGCGAATACATCATGGACGGTAATCCAGCGCCGCATGATATTTTGGCCATTAAGGGCGTTGAAGAACTGGCAGCGTTCCTCGTGAACGAAATTCAGGAAGTTTACCGTCTGCAAGGTGTGGGCATCAACGACAAGCACATTGAAGTGATTGTGCGTCAGATGCTGCAAAAAGTTGAAATCACCGACAACGGTGAATCAACGTTGCTGGTTGGCGAACAGCTGGACCGCGAAGAGCTTGATCGTGAAAACGCCAAGCTCATCGCAGAGGGTTTGAAGCCGGCTTCTGGTCAGCCTGTATTGTTGGGCATCACCAAGGCCAGCTTGCAGACACGTTCGTTCATCTCTGCGGCTTCGTTCCAAGAAACCACACGCGTGCTGACCGATGCTGCTGTTCAAGGCAAGATCGATACACTCGATGGCCTCAAAGAAAACGTGATCGTGGGTCGTCTGATACCAGCCGGCACCGGCGGCATGCTCGCGAGATTCCGCGCTATTGCCGATAAGCGTGACAAACTGATCATCGACGAACAAACTAAATCACAATTGCCAGCCGCAGCAGCTGAGTAAAACAAAAGGCCCAGAGCGATCTGGGCCTTTTTTATATCAAATTGCAAACACGCGCAGCGAGCCGTTTGAGCCAATCTGCACGCCAACCACGTGATTGATGGCAACGCCCGTTGGTAGCCAAGGCACGCCTGGTGGCAGCGTTTGAAGAAAGTGCTGCACGAAGTTTCACTATTCCTGCATGATTGCGTTCAGTTGAGATTATGAGTGCCGAAATATTTTCATCGATTAATCCCAGTCTTGGCGAAGTGCCATTGGCCACTCGAATAACGCCAACGGATGGAACAGTTCTGATTGCTCGAACTTGCGCCGCTCTTGAGCCTGAAGATAAAATGGCAGACGCGGCTTCACTGTAATCGAGGCCAAAACTTTGCGCGGATAAAGCGATGGGCAAAATAAGGCTTGCTAAAACGGCTAAGGCGATGAGAGACTTTTTCATCATGGTTTTTCCTTCCTAATTGTGGTTCTGAAAAGATGTGGGAAGGGTGTGGCTTTGTGTAAAGCCTGTCAAATAACAGTATTGATTTTAACTCGCAATCAACCCAGGTTCAAAACAGCCTTAACCATAATTACGAGCGATAGGAGAGCCAAAATCGCTAATACGTATTTTCGAAACGTTTCCGGATCAGTGCCTTTAAAGCTGCGTGCACCAACCCAAACGCCGAGGAGCAACGCGGGCAAAAACATCAAAGCGCGCAGGAACCCATCCCACGTAATTAATCCGTGTACAGATTGATTGGCTAATCCGATGACATCGGTTGCTAAGAAAAATGCGACCAGCGAAGCACGCCCTGCCAAATTCCCGGCAGGTGATGCAAAGTAAAACAGGATTACTGGCGGGCCGCCTATGCCGAATGCGCCGTTGGAAAGCCCAGAGGCTGCGCCCGCCATTGTTGAGGCGAGCGGCCCCGGCATGGTTTTCAGCGCAAAGCCGCGCCACATCAAAGCGGTGGCGATCAACACGAAAATGCTCAGAGCAATCTGCATGGGGGCAGGGGCAAAATGCGCCAAAGCCCAGACACCAAATGGAGTGGCAATCAGGCAGCCTACTATAAGTGGCCCCAGCGATTTCCAATGAATATCCTTCCAAATCCCCGGCAAAAGATTTGCGCTGGCTGCTAACTCCAACATAAAAATTGTCGGGATAATTTCAGCAGGTGGGTAAAACAATGAGAGCGCAGTGATCGTTAGCAAGGAAAACCCAAAGCCCGAAAAGCCCCGCACAATGGCGGCCAGAAAAACAACGATGCATGAAAGCGCGACGACCATCATTTTCGGATACAGCAAATTTGGCGAGGTAACACTTTAATTGTAATTATGCGTTCGTCAGATGTTGACTCCACGCTTTTGCGCCAACAAATTCTAGACCGTCTTATGCTCCAGCGGACGGAAACATTTTCATCACTGCGCCACCGCATTTGGTTGCTCAACTGTTTTATCCACCCGCAAGGCATGTCGTGGTTCATGGATGGGGCAACCATTTAGTTTGCTGCGCAATTGGGAAGATACTCGATATGTTTCCCGCCGTGCACGCATCACGTTGCCTAATGGCTGGTGTTCGATAACGCAGTGCCAAGGGCTAAACGAGATTTAGTCTTCTAATGTCTTTGCCCGCTCAGGCGACCAATTTGGCTGTGCTGGAACATTTACCTGGGCAACTGAAAGATAAGGGTTGTCGTCTTGTGGCCTAGTTGCGATGTGTCTTCATTAGGGTTAGTTTTTAAATCTCGACAGAGCTGGGCGCACAAGGTCCAGGCTCCTCCAGCGTTTTGCATGTTGTCATGAACTTCGTCTCGCAAAGCATCATGACGTCCGGCATAGTCAACTTGTGTTTTTGTTAAAGCTTTAAAATTCGGAGAGGCGGGAATCACATCAAGCTTCGCCTTGTAATCGCCAAAACGAATTGCTGCTTGCGTGAAATAACGTTCGCCAAGTTGATGCGTGGCGGGGTAACCGCCCAAACCTTTCAACAGGGCACTTTCGCCTCTGACTGCTTCAATCATTCTTTCTACGGGGCGCAACACTGCTGACAATGCCGATTTCGCCTATTCAGCGCGGTTCGTGGTTTTGGCTATTGATTTTAAAATGCCCAAAAATTTTTCAGCCGTGGGGGCAGAAAATGATGACCCATTGGCAAACAGAAAATCTTGTGTTTTTTGGCCTTCCGCATCAGGCAATCTCTGGCCCGGAACTTGAATCACTTTAATCGCAAAACCTCGCGGAACAGAAACGCTGGCGCGTATAGGATAGGCTGGAATTGCAGAAAGGCGAATAATAACTGGATATTTAGCACCGTTGTTAAAAATGCATTGAGCGAGCTCTTTTGGCAAATCATCCAGCACCTGTAGCTCGCCTTGTAGGAGGCCGTGGGTTTTTGCATGAACACCGCGCTGGGCATGGCCTATATCATCATTGGTTTTTTGAATCATACTGCGAAAGGTTGCGGATAATTCTGCAATCAATTGCGGCTCATGAGTATCTATTTTTTCAACGTCTGGTGTTTAGGCAACAGGTGGGCGATTTTTTAGAGAAACAATTGGCATGTCCTTACTTATGTAACAGACAGGTAAGCTGCCGACACCCCAGTTTGTTCCCTCCACACTCAAACTGTACAGAATGTGGAGTGGCTTAGTGTTTGTGGTGCTTTTGAACCCAGTCAAAAAAACCTCCCCCAGCAAAGCTGGAGGAGGTTGCTCCTTGGGAGAGCATAGGCCCCCAGTTTGTGGCCTAGTGGGTTACGGCCAAAGCGTGGGCATGATCAGGCTCAATAAGTCCAATCATTGCCCCTGTGGCATCAGTGACGACGGCGAGTTTGCCAACGCCTGGGATTTTTACAGGAGAGCGCATCACTTCGCCACCCGCATTAGAGGTGTTTTGCTCGGCCTTTATCATGTCGGCCACAGACAGGTAGGTCATCCAGTGAGAAGGGATGCCATCATACTCGGGTGCGGTAAGTTCAAATATTCCGCCGATTGGTTTGCCGTCTTTCTTGGCAATCCAGTAAGCTGCACCATCTGGCAATGGCGAAGGCTCAAACTCCCATCCCAAGGTTCGGCCATAGAACGCAAGCGCGACCTCAGGCTCCCAGGTGTTCAGTTCGTGCCACCAGTGTCGTTGCGGCATGGTCATCGTTAGTTTTCCCCTCTCTTTTGGGTTTGTCGATCAACATGTCGCCGTCCGACTCAGAATTTGGGTGAGCGTTGTGGCCTAGGTGTGGTTCAATTACGGCAAATTGCGGACAAACTGTGGCTTTCCGGAGCGGTTCCAGAATTTGTTTAGAAATGCCAAAGCGATAAGTAAAATCAAGCTGCCAAGAGAAATCTGCGCTGCAATCGTTTCAATTGGCAAAACCTGAGGTGTGATCACAATTGGCAGCGCATTTGCAATTGCATCATAAGTTACAAATCCAGTTTGCGGATCGCAGGCGATTGAAATATGTGTCGTTCCCATTTTTGCAGTGAGAAACGGAAAATAATAGTAATTCAATCGGCCTGGTATTTTTGAGGTCTGCAAATTTTGTTCGGCATAATATCTCGTGATAAGTTTGTCGTCATCGCCAGCCTGAATTTGATAGCATGCTGGCAAGTACTCTGCACCGTCAGTTTTTAATATTAAGTCACGGTGCTCATCGGTGATATTCATAACATCGGGATTAGCTGGCGCATGGTAGATTTGATATTGATATTTGGTGGCCATAAACAAACTTGAAATGATAACAACACGCGTAAACATGGCGAGTGTTTCTTTGCCTTGCAGTTTAGTTTGCCAAAGGTTTGCCCACATAACTGCGAAACACAAATCTAAAATTGCCATTGCCCTCCACGGGAATTGTACAATGCGATAAAATTCTGCATGCTGCCAAAAGGGCAGGGCAAGCGGTGAACCCATAGCAAGCACGGTCACGCCGATGATTATCCATGGTTTGATATTTTGGGCGACGTGCTTATCGCGCAGCCCGAGTATGGATAATGCCAAAAATAAAGCGGCGATTGCTAAAAGTGGAAAAAGAAAAATTCCAAACGTCGTTGCTAACTGCGTTGTGACGAACAGGTTTTCTTCTGGAGTAGGTTTTAACCAGCTTCCGGCGTTAATCATACTTTGCAGAGAGTATGCTGGTAATAAATATATCGCGGACAATCCTGCTCCAAGTGCAGCACCGCCTGCAGATTTCCATACGAACATTTGAGATTGAGATTGCCAAGCAATCCAAAGCGTCAAGAACACGAGTACTGGTGCGTAAAGCAAAGTTGAAGGTATATGTGAAAATATAAGACCCGCGAAACTAACTGCCAGACCAATTAAATAGCGGCTGTCTTGAGCAAGTTTCAAAAGGCACAAAGCAGTGAGCGGCATAAAGATATAAGCGGCCTGCTCGCCTAAGGCTGCTCGCATCCAAATGTCCGTCGCAAAATGGTAAGGCAAAATAATATAGATAAGTGAAGCAATAAGCGCGTTGTATCGGTTGGCGTAAAAACAACATAGTGCAAAACACGCAAAACCGGAAAAAATCAAAAGTGTGATTGACGTGCAAATTACTGCCACTGATGATTGGCCAGTGAGAAGCACAAACGGGGTTGCGACGTAAAAGGGTAGGGGGCCGTAAAAATAGAATACCGGGCTACCTGCGCCTCCAGTCATGCTGGGTAACCAGCGCGGATATAGATTGCCTTGCGCAATCTGTTGCGCGAAACCTTCTGCCCAATTAACATTAAGAGCACTACTGTGTCCAACAATGTGGCCTAAGTATAAAGCGGGCGACATAATCAACAACGCAAAGACCGCCACAAGGTGCGCAATTTTCCATCGCGACTGTGAGGCTTGTGCTAATAGTTCGGCGATCATCAATGATTACTCGAATTGTTAAGGTGTCAGCTCTTCCAATAAACTTTGAGTTGTTAAGGCGGCGTTTACTGCGAAATTAGCAAATTATGGTTGATAGCTATGAGGGCGATGACCGAGCGATTCTATTTGGTGGACTAATTTAGGGTAGAAAACTTCCACATCTGAAGTTGAAAGTGATAAAACATACTCCGAAATCAGGGTTGTGTTCAGCAATCTCTCGTTTTGGAACGTGTTCGACGTATTTTGGAAGCCGAACACAATATTTTCCGCATTTTGCTGTTGACGTTCTGCGACTCTACCCCTAAGAGACGGGCACTTCCAAGAGGCAGGCCGTTGAAGTTAAGCACTTCAAAACGCTGACTGGGAAGTAAAAAAGAAGTAAATTCAAGGTCATGCCCCCTGAAACCTGGCCGGTTTCGTTGGGCCTCTGGTTTTGGCGCTACGGTGGGTCCGGACTGGATCATTGTAGTGCTCGTT
>JAYTSN010000316.1:0-3398 GCA_043745625.1 Aestuariivirga sp.
TTCTGATAGCTTATGAGAGAAATGAGTGCGGTTGAGAGCCGCCTCATTTTGTTAACTTGTCATTAGATTTAACTTCATGCACTGTTGAGGTGCATTCAGTAACGGAGGGCGACAGTTGAAGCTTTGGTATCACTTGCTATTTGTAGCAACCGTTTGTTTTACTGGAACAATTTCGTCTAAAGCTGAGATCGGCAGTGTGCCTGAAGAGGCTCCTGTCAAAAAATCGCGCGATATGACATTTCGTATTATGCGGGAAAGCCAAGCGTCATGCGAACCTCAATGCCCCGAGTGGATTTTTGCCAACGGGCAGATTGTGCCAGGCACTGCACAAAAATTTAAAGAAATTGCTGGCCTTGTTGGGGCGCCTAGCGTTCCATTGATTATTCAATCAAGTGGCGGTGATATGAAAGAGGCCATGGAAATGGGTCGCTTTATTCGCGCTCATAAGATGGACGTGGCGGTCGGATTTTCGTACGAAATCCCATGCAAGGAAGGCGATGTGTCTTGCGCCAAAAATTTAAATGAGCACCTCGTTGCGCGTGGGTTTGTGTCGACCCAAGCGAGCTATTGTGCATCTGCATGCACGTTAGTTTTGGCTTCAGGTGTAGCGCGGATTGCCGCAACCAATAGTGTCATTGGCACGCATCAATGTGTGAACAAACCGATTTCGCAGAAAATCTTTTATGCCGAAAAATACACTTTTGTAGGCGGCGTTAAAGTGCTGCTTAGCAAAACTGAAACACGACGTGAGACTGTTTTCGGAGATGAGTATACCAAGACCTCTGCTGATTTCGAGGCCAACATGCGTCAGTATCTGACTTCGATGGGCGTTGAGCAGAATTTTTTGGATTACTTTGATAGAGCGCCTCCGACTGATATTTATCGTTTGACTTTAAAAGATCGGGCGGCAACGCGTATAACGACCCAAACATTAGCGCCTGAAACCATTGTAAGGAGCGAGATTTGTAAGGGCAAAACGATTGCAAAGAATTGTGTTTTACTGAACAGCGATGTTGAGTTGTCGTCGACTAACTAATTTGATCCCTAGCGGCCTTGCCAGAATCTGAAAGTTCAGCCAACTTCGCCCTTGCTGAAGCACAGGGGGCATGATGCTGGTGAGAGTTTGGTTGGCTTTTTTGGTGGCGTTTATTTTCGGTTTTGATTTAACGCTTGGCGCATATGCAACGCAAAAGAAGGCAGCCTTGCCTGCGTTAAAGCCCGACCCCGAAATGACCTTCCAAATTATGCGTGCCAGCAATGCAGCTTGCGAGCCTAGTTGTCCGCAATGGATTTATGCCGAGGGGCGAATTTTTGGCGCAACAGCAGCCAAGTTTGATCAAGTTTTGCGCAAGGCAGAACGCAAGCCATTGCTGCTCGTTATTCAATCGGGTGGCGGAGATGTGCGGGCTGCGCTGACGATGGGGCGTGCTATTCGCGCGAACAAAATGAACGTGGCTATTGGTTATGCTTTTGTTTTGAACTGCAAATCAGGTGACGATTATTGCTTAAAAGTGCTAAAATCCAAACAAATTTCGAATGGATTTTTGACCAATAGGCCAGGCTATTGCGCTTCGGCATGCACGCTTATATTGGCAGCAGGTGTGGAGAGGATCGCTGTTCCAGGAAGCATTGTTGGAACCCACCAAATTCTTAACAAACCGATGTTTCAACGGGTTTTTTACCGCGAAAAATATTTGATGATTCACGGAAAAAAGAAGGTGATCAGCAAAACCATCACCAAGCGCGAAACCATTGTTGGAAAAGCGACCACAAAGCTTGCACCGGGTTTTGAAGCAGAACTTGAGCGCTATATAAAATCAATGGGTGTTGGGCGCGATTTTCTAGAGTTTTATGCTAAAGCGCCACCCAGCAATATTTACAAAATGACGCCAGCTGAGAGAATGGCAACCAAAATTGTGACGTCACAATTGAGCCCTGAAATTTATGCGCGGCCAGAGATTTGCTTGGGTAAAACCGCGGCTGCAAACTGCATTACGATAAAGCGTTAGAATCGAACCAAGATTCGTGCGTTAGTTTCAGCCTTGTTGCAGCTATTTCTGTTCCTCGCGCATTCGAGAACTGCATCACCTGTCCTGTTCTTTCGAAGCCAAGACCCATGAGTATCCGTGCCGATGCCAGGTTTTCATTATGAAAAGCTGCGACGAGTTCATCTAATTTTGCAACCATGAACGCATGTCGCACCACAGCTTGTGCTGCTTTCCCATCAATACCGTTGCCCCAAAAGGCCTCTGCTCACCAATAACCAAGTTCGGCTGACATTTAGGTTGCTGGCCCCACGCTGCAAAGCTGGAGCGTCATATTCAGTTGGTGATCGCAACCTTAATCGCTCGGTTTCAATGATTGACATCTCGATTCTGCAAAAGAAAAAGGGAGATGGTTGCCCATCTCCCTTTGATCTCACGATCTTTGATGGTGGGTTTATTCTGCGGCCTTCATTGGAAGAACCGATACAAGCTGTTTGTTATCCTTGGTGCCGCGAAAAAACACGGTGCCTGGGATTTTTGCAAAAATTGTATGATCGCGGCCAATGCCAACGCCTGTGCCTGGGTGCCATTGTGTGCCGCGTTGGCGCAGAATGATGTTGCCTGCAATAACGGATTCACCGCCAAAGCATTTTACGCCCAAACGCTTACCAGCTGAGTCACGACCGTTCCTTGATGAACCGCCTGCTTTTTTATGTGCCATGGTTTGCTCCTATCTCTCTAATACTATGAACGCACTTGATCGGTTTTAGCACGCGGCGGTTTGCCAGCCACTAATTCTTTGGCTTGTTCAATCCAATCCTCGCGGGCAACACGGCCCTTTTGCTTAACTTCACCTTCGATGCGTTCAACATCGGCTGGTGTCCAAGCTGCGATTTGGGCGAAAGTGGTGATGCCCATATCGGTCAAAGCTTTGTGGATCTTTGGACCAATGCCGCCGATCAATGAAATGTCGTCGCCTGCGGCTGCAGCTTTAGGTGCGGCTGCTTTTGGTGCTGTATCAGCAATTGGCGCTGCTACGGCTGCTGGCTTTGCGGCTTTGGCTGCCGGTTTGGCACCACCTGTGAGGATTTCAGTGATCGTCACAGAGGTCAAATCTTGCCTATGGCCATTGCGGCGGCGATAATGCTTACGGCGGCGCTTCTTGAAAATGATCAAATGCGGGCCACGCGCTTGCTTTTCAATTTCGCCAACAACAGTTGCACCGGCAACCAGTGGTGCGCCAACATGCACATCGGCACCATTGCCTACCATCAATACCTGGTCGAAATGAATTTGGTCGCCAGCGGCGCCCTCAAGCTTTTCAATGAGAATTTTATCGTTTGCGGCAACGCGATATTGCTTGCCGCCTGTCTTAATGACTGCGTACATGTTTTTTCCATTTTCCTTCGCGCC
>JAYTSN010000317.1:0-3398 GCA_043745625.1 Aestuariivirga sp.
ATGGCTTCAGCGTTGATGCGACCTACTTTGATCCGCGCTACTGGATAAGTGTCGGCCCAGCTCCAGGCTTTGACAGGCTCGCCTTTCAAGATTGATTGCGTGAAGGCGCGTTCCAACAACACTTGCGCCAATTGTGCTTTGGCGAAAATCCAAATCGAGCTGCCGAAAAACAGAAGTGACGCAGCAATCAGCAATCCCGACATTACGTTAAGAATGCCCCGGCGCGAAATATGCGCCGGGGATAAAGTTGTAATCATCAGAGTGCTCATGCTTGCACCGTTTTGCGGCGGGCAAAGAACTGCATGACCAAAGCCAGCATCGCCAGAATAAAGCCGATTACACCCATCAGTTCTGCATCAGTTGCACCTTGTGGCAAGTTCACTTGAGCAGCGGGGGCTGGTGGTTTGGCTGGATCCATCTTCGCAAGCTGGATAAAATCACCTTCAGTTTTTTGATCCGTGTGCGGAACATTTTGTGCTGGCACATCGGCACCAAATACACTCTCCCACACCCAGCCCGAAGGCAGGTTCAATGGAACATCGGCACGCGTTAAAACATAACCCTGAGGGCGCTTTGGTGAACGATCAACGGCGATCAAACTGGTTAAGCTTGAAACAATCTGATGATCCAAAGCTGTTTTCAGCACAGCCTTATCAGCATCACTTTGTGTGATTTGACCTAAGGTGGAGGCCACTTCAAGTTCGGCAATTTTGCGACGTGCCCAAAGTTTTGAAATGCCCTTGCCTTGCGCGGCGTCGACCAAAGGCAGTTTTACTTCCCAAGGTTGATCGCCAATCATGCCGGTGATTTTGAGAACGCCAGATAATGAACCAGAATCCGCCATCAACATCACAGGTTCACCGCGGTAGAGATCAGGCAATTGTTCAGGCGTAATCTTGGCAGTGCTGCCAAAAATCTGTGCGTGGATATCGGTGATGACTGGATTGCCAATCTTGCCGAACAGATCTTTCATTTTATCAATCACCTGAACACCTTCACCAATCTGGGTGAATGTGCCACGGCCAAGTTCGGCAGCGCGGGTCATCAAATAAGAGTTGGGGGCAGACCCAATGCCCACCATAAACACGCGGGTGCGGCCACGGCCTTTGGCAATCGTGTCAAATAATTCTTGCTCATTGCCAATGGCACCGTCAGTGATGAACACGATTTGACGCAGATAGTTTTTGTCGTTCGGATTTGCATCAATCAAAGCCGCTTTCATTGGAGGCAACATTTCAGTGCCGCCGCTTGCTTCCAGTGCCGATACGAAGGTTTTAGCTTGTGCAACGTGCTGAGCGTCCGCCTGAACGGCCGCGCCAAACAAATTATCCATCGTATCGTCAAAGCGGATCACGTTGAAGCGATCAGCAGGTGTCAACTGTGCAAGACCGTAGAGCAAACTGTCTTTGGCTTGGGGCATGGAAGCTCCGCCCATCGAGCCAGAATTATCAATCACGAAAGTAATTTCGCGGGGGAGAATTTTGTTATTCGAAGCCACAACCGGCGGGGTTACAAAACCCAACATATAATCATGACCGTTCACATTTTCTTTGAAAAGGCCAGCTTGTGGCGCTGTGCCTGCGGCAGTCCACGTCAAATCAAAATCCTTATCGGCTGGAACGATGCCCGTGAGCGTAATGGCGCGGATATTTGGACCTTGTTCCACAATATCAATTTTGTGATAGGCGCTTTTTACATCACCCAAAGCAAAACCAGCATCCAGGTTCACGGTGATTGAAACGGGATTGGTGGGAGCATTCTCCGCTGGGTTCAGAACTGGTGGCTGCGGCGCTTCGTTTTGGGTTGAAGCCAAGCCATTTTTGTTCGCGCCAAAATCAACGGTCTGAACAATCGGTGCTGGGTTATAGCGCGGGGCTACAACCAAAGGCAGGCGCAAATCGTAAGTGCCGCCGCTCTGGGCTATTGTTTGTTGATATTCAATTTGCACCAGAACTTTTTCATGTGGGCCAATATTGGCCACGGAGTTTGTAAACATGTTTGGGCGTTCTTGCTCGAGCAGCGCTGCGGCCTCGCCCTTGTTTTTAGCCTCTTCATAAATCGCTTTGGCTTCTTGTTTCTCTTTCACCTCGCCAACAATGACGCGGGTGCCTGAAACAATTTTCAGAGTGTCCACAGCTGAGTTTTCCGGAAGTGGAAAAACATAGACACCTTCCACCCACGAATCGGATGGATTATAAAATTGCTGGGTCACCACTGTGCGGCCGGTTGGGCCCGATATGGTTACTGTGTAATCAGAAGCAACCGCAGGGGCGGCGATGTATTTTCCCGCTTCGTTGGATTTGAGCAGAAGGCTGCCTGCCGTCATGTCATTGGGTGTGACCAATCTGGCCGATGCGAAAGCAGCTTGCGCTGTCATGCAAGTGGCAATCATGGCCACGACCAGTTTATAAAGGGTCTTTTTGTAATTTAGGCTGCGGTGCAGCGTTATGGCGTTCACGTTATTCCTCCGTTGGGTTAGGTTATGTTGCCCCAGCACTAACGTTACACGTGTCTAAGCCCAAGCCGCCAATGTGAAGAACTGTAATCTTTGTCAGGCTTATGGTGTAGATTTGTTGCTTGTGACTGTTTCTTGTGGAATTGTACGGTTTTGTACGGATTCCGGAAACATGAGTGACGAAGATCTATCGTTAGACGAAAACCGCGCCATCAGCGGATTGATCCGCGAGGAGCTGGCGCGGCGCAGGCTCACGCGGCAACATCTGGCTGACAAAGCCAAGATCAGTTTATCAACGATTGAAAAGGCGCTTTCTGGCCAACGCCCTTTCACATTGGCCACAGTGGTTCGGATCGAAGAAGCGTTGCAACATCAGCTGCGTAAAGTGAAATCATTAAATGGCGAATCAGCACTTGCGCCGCAATCGCTCGGCTCCTATTCGCGCCCGGCTGTGTCTTGGCTGGAAGGTGATTACCTTACACTTCGCACATCTTTCAGCGATCAAAACTCAATTTATTCATACCTCACCGAAATTCGTTGGGACACTGCACTTTCGCATTTGGCATTCCGCGAGTCTGAACGCATTGATGCGCAGTTCAAGCAAGATGGTTCGGTTTCGGTGCCACATCAATCGGGCTATATTTATTTGATCACCAACAAACAGGGCCAATACCGGATGATCATATTGTCGCGGCCAATGATTTCTGGCGAAATGTATGGCTTGATCACCACGCTGCAATCAGGCCGCGGCACGCAGTTGACACCAGTATCGACACCTTTGGTGCTGGTTCCGGTTAAAACATTTGGCGAAGATGTTAAATTTGGTAAAGTCGAAAATACATCGTCGGTGTTTGATCGTTACCGCAAACTTTTAAACCGCGCCGTTGAGGAACCTTTTGTGATGTTGATCAAATGAGAAAGCTAACACTTAACGCCGAACATA
>JAYTSN010000318.1:0-1070 GCA_043745625.1 Aestuariivirga sp.
TGCTTAACGCGCGAAACTTTCAAGACCAGCAATGAAAAATCTAAAAATTAGAACAATAAAAAAGCCCGGCATAAACCGGGCTTTAATCATAATAACCAGTTGATTTTAGTGTTCAACATTGGCCCATATTTTCTTTTTCACAAAATACATAAGACCAGCAAGCACGGCCAAGTAGATCAGCACTTGAAATCCGGTTTGCTTGCGCTCTTCCATTTTCGGTTCTGCTGTCCATGCCAAGAACGCTGAAACATCGCGGGCCTGAGCGTCCAGCGTGTTGGGTGCGCCATCATCAAAAGTTACTTGGCCATCAACCAAAGGCGGCGGCATGGAAATCCAACTACCCGCTTGGAAATAACGATTGTAATACTTGCCCTCAACCTTCTCTTTTTCAGCTTCACCAGATGGCGCTTCATAGCCAGTCAACAGTGAATAAACATACTGCGGGCCACCAATGCCGTTCCACAATTGATTAAACGTACCATGCCAGCCTTCGCGCGCTTTCGTGATCAAAGTCAGATCTGGCGGAACCGCACCATTTGCAGCAACAGCCGCTTCAAGGTTTGGATAGGGTGAAGGAAAGCGATCAGATGGCAAACCTTCGCGGTCAACTATCTCGCCATTCAAATTGGGGTCAGCAGGCACTTTAAACGTTGCAGCCAGCGCCTTCACTTGCTCCTCTGTAAAGTTCGGTCCACCCTTGTCAGCCAGATTGCGGAACGACAGAAGTTTCATCGAATGGCAGTTGGCGCAAACCTCTTTGTACACTTTGTATCCACGCTGTAATTGCGCGCGATCAAAAGTTCCAAATGGCCCTTCAAACGAAAAGTTAATGCCCTTGGCAGGCAGTGCCCCTTCTTCAGCCAAAGCCAGGCCACCAAACAGTGTGAGACCAGCAATCAGGAGTGTCGCAAATTTTTTCATCATTCTCTCCAGATTACTCAGCAGGTGCCAACATCGGCTTCTTTTTGGCTAACACATCATCAGCAATAGAAGCTGGCATTGGGTTGGGTGTTTCCAACAAACCAAGCAACGGCAAGATGACCAAGAAGTGGATGAAGTAATACGCCGTC
>JAYTSN010000319.1:0-9820 GCA_043745625.1 Aestuariivirga sp.
AGAGGCTGGACGAGCAACCCATAACGGTCTCGTTAGGGCTGCTACCTTCCGGTCCTGACCCAGTTGGCGAGCGAAACGTCCGCTGCCAACCTCTCAAGGGGCTATATGGTGGTTTTTGCTCAAAATGGCAAGTGCGCTGAAAACATTGACGATAAACCGCTGCTATCCTATTTGATGCCCCATGAGCGTTCGACCCATCATTACCCTGCCCGACGAGAAAATTTTACGGGCTGTTTCCACACCTTTAAAATCGGTCGATGCGCATGCACGGGCGGTTTTTGACGATATGCTGGAAACCATGTATGACGCACCAGGCATTGGCTTGGCGGCCATTCAGATTGGTGTGGCGCAACGTATGTTGGTTGTTGATCTGGCTAAGGAAGGCGAGGCGAAGAAGCCGATTTTTGTGGCCAATCCAGAGATCATTTGGGCTTCCGATGAAATCAGCGATTATGAAGAAGGTTGTCTTTCAATCCCTGATTTTTATGAAATGGTGGATCGGCCCAAGGAAATAAAATTGCGCTTTCTTGATCGCCACGGCGAGGCGGCGGAGTTGCATGCGACCGGATTGACTGCGACAGTGTTGCAACATGAAATTGACCATTTGAATGGTGTGCTTTTCATTGATCATATTTCACGGTTGAAAAAGGCGAGGGTTATTAAGAAATTCCAGAAGGCTGATAAGCTGGGGAGGCTTTAAAGTGCGTCTGATCTTTATGGGCACTCCGGATTTTGCCGTTTCGACGCTGAATGCGCTGATAAACGCTGGGCATGAAATTGCCTGTGTTTACTCGCAGCCACCACGCGCCAGCGGGAGGGGATTGCAGTTGCGGCCCACACCGGTTCATGCCTGTGCCGAGGCACATGGTGTTGAAGTGCGTACTCCGCTTTCTCTAAAATCACCTGACGAGCTGCAACGCTTTCGAGATGTGAAAGCCGATGCGGCTGTAGTGGTGGCTTATGGTTTGCTTTTGCCTCAAGCGGTTTTGGATGCGCCGAAGTTTGGTTGTTTTAATGCACATGCTTCGTTGCTGCCACGCTGGCGGGGGGCCGCTCCTATTCAACGCGCGATTATGGCGGGAGATGCTGAGACAGGTGTTACCATCATGCGGATGGAAGCTGGGCTTGATACAGGGCCGATGTTGAGTGTGGGGCATGTGGCGATTGGCGCTGAAACAACGGCTTCGTCATTGCATGACGAGTTAGCTATGGTTGGTGCGAAGTTGATTGTTGAAGCTTTGCAAAAGCCGTCAGCACACGGAACAGTTCAACCTGTTGATGGCGTGACTTATGCTAAAAAAATTGAGAAGGTTGAAGCGCATATCGATTTTTCTAAATCAGCCTTAAAAATGCGCAACCATATTCATGGTCTTTCACCATTTCCGGGCGCTTGGTGCACGGTGCTTGGCGCGCGTGTTAAAATTTTGAACTGCCAGATTGTTGAAGGCAGTGGCAGCGCTGGCGAAATGCTGGATGATGAATTGACCGTGGCTTGCGGCAAGGGTGCATTGCGGTTCACTTCGCTTCAACGTGAGGGCAAGGGCGCTATGGATGCAGCCACTTTCCTCCGTGGGTTTCCAGTTCCTAAGGGCACGAGGCTTTCCTGATGCCGCGCTACCGCTTAACAATTGAGTATGACGGCACGCGGTTTCTTGGTTGGCAATATCAAGCCGAAGGCCACACTGTGCAAGGTGTTTTGGAAGCAGCCATCATCAAGCTGCATGGTTCGTATTTTAACATCCAATGTGCTGGCCGCACTGATACTGGTGTGCATGCGCTGGCCCAAGTGGCGCATGTGGATTTGCCGCGGACTTGGGATACATTCGAGTTGGTCAATGCGATCAACGGCAATGTTCGGCCGCATTTGGTTTCGGTGGTTGCTGCTGAAGAAGTGACGACAGAATTTCATGCCCGGTTTTCGGCCACGGGACGCGATTATTTATTTCGAATCTTAAATCGCCGCGCACCACCGGCGATTGATAAAAACAAAGTATGGCACGTCCCCACAAAGCTAAACCATGAAGCCATGCACGAGGCGGCACAATATCTTTTAGGCAACCATGATTTCACAACATTCCGCGCCGCCGAATGCCAGGCGAATTCACCTTTCAAAAATTTAGACCGTTTTGATGTGTCGCGTTATGGCGACGAGATTGAGATTGTGGCTGAGGCGCGGAGTTTCTTGCATCATCAAGTGCGTTCGATGGCGGGCTCATTGCGCTTGGTGGGCGAGGGTAAGTGGAAGCCGATTGACATGAAATACGCACTCGAAGCCCGAAACCGCACGGCTTGTGGACCTGTGGCACCGCCCGGCGGGTTATATCTGGTGGCGGTTAGGTATTAAAATAACTTTCAATAATGCGCTTATAAATTCGCGTTGTTGCCTTTAATTCTTCAACACTGATGCGCTCGTCCACTTGGTGAATGGTGGCATTGGTGGGGCCGAATTCTAATACGGGGCAATAGTCTTTGATGAAGCGGGCGTCGGATGTGCCGCCCGTGGTCGAAAGTTTTGGCAGGATTCCGGTTTCCTGTTCGATGGCGTCTTGAACCATGGCAACGAATACGCCGGGCTCGGTGATGAAGGCTTCAGCACCTTCGCTGGACGCAACGATCCAGTTGCCGCCCATCTCATTTTTTACACAGGCGATATGCCCACCCACCCACTCGCGCAAGGATGCGTAGTCATGTTCGGTGGAATAGCGGATGTTGAATTTGGCAGAGGCACGGGCGGGCACAACATTGGTGGCAGGGTTGCCGACATCGAAAGACGTTACACCCAGCGTTGATGGGCCAAAATGGTCGTTGCCGTTGTCGAGCTTTGTTGAGGAAATGCGGTCAACGAAACGCGCTAATTTATGCACGGGGTTATCGGTTTTTTCAGGGTAGGCTACATGGCCTTGTTTACCCTCAACTGTCACTGTGAAACTCAGCGATCCACGTCGGCCAATTTTAATGGTGTCGCCTAATTCGTCCCCACAGCTTGGTTCGCCCACCAAACAATGATCAGGCAAGTGGCCAAATTCCTTCATCCATTCCAGCACTTTTACGGTGCCGTTAATGGCCGGGCCTTCTTCATCACCTGTGATTAAAAATGAGATGCTGCCTTTATCTGTGTCCTGCTCTTTCACATAGTCCATAGCTGCAGCGGTGAACGCCGCAACAGAGCCTTTCATATCGGTGGCACCACGACCATAGATTTGGCCGTTATGTATTTCGGCGGCGAAGGGTTGTTGCTTCCAATCTTTTTCATCGCCCACCGGAACCACGTCGGTGTGGCCAGCAAAACAAAGATGCGGGGCTGTGTGGCCGATGCGGGCAAAGAGGTTATCAATGTCGGGCGTACCCTCTTCCTTGAACACAAGACGGTGGCAGGTGAAGCCGGATCTGGTGAGCAGTGTTTCAAGCGTGCCCAATGCGCCTTCGTCTTTTGGCGTGACAGAGGGGCAGCGGATAAGGTCTTGCAGGATTTCAACGGGGTCGGAGGAGGTGTTTTTCATCACGTCATATTACACTAGAGCGTAACCCGTTTATAGTGAATCCATTCCCCAATATCACGTCATTCCCGCGAAGGCGGGAATCTGTGTTTTCTGGACATTGAAACGCAGATGCCCGCTTTCGCGGGCATGACGATTTAGCGTAATCAATCAACCAAAACTTTAGGAGTCGAGTGGATCATTACCAAAACGATTTGGCCCGTCTGTGCCGCGCAAGAAGCCGCATTCGATGAGAAACCACAATGCCCCAACGACTGGCACAAACATAATTAAACTCCACCAACCTGACTTGTCTCGGTCGTGCCAGCGCTTGGTATAGATCGCCAAACTTGGCCACAAAAATATTAAAGTCAAAATGCCAATCGGCAGCATCATGCCACTCATTGCATTGCTCATAGCAGCCGCAGCATCAGGATTGTTGGTGTCAATGTTCATCATGGCGCGGCCGCCAAACATCGAGAATAGGATAAATTCAAGAACCCAGACAACCACAGTCATGGCCAATAGGCCCAACCAAAATGGTTGGCGATTAATACGGCCTTCAAAACTTAAATAGAGATTTTTCCAGTCCATGTTTTTCTCCCTGCATTTATATTTGACCCCCAAGTGAGTTATCACCGAGAATCACCGAAACCGGAAGGGGTCAGATTAATCCCGCAATAACTCATTAATTGCCGTCTTGCTTCGTGTCTGTGCATCCACAGTCTTCACAATCACTGCGCAATAGGTCGATGGCCCCCAGTTTTGGCCGGGCATGGGTTTGCCGGGGAGGTTACCGGAAACCACGACGGAATATGGTGGCACGTAACCTGTGTGGATTTCTCCGGTCATGCGGTTGATCACTTTGGTTGAGGCGCTGATGAATACGCCCATGGCAATGACCGAGCCTTCGCCGACGATCACACCTTCGACCACTTCGGAACGCGCGCCGATAAAGCAATTGTCTTCAATGATGGTAGGGCCTGCTTGCATCGGTTCCAACACACCGCCAATGCCCACACCACCCGAGAGATGCACATTCTTACCGATCTGCGCGCAGGAGCCGACGGTGACCCACGTGTCGACCATGGTGCCCGTATCAACGTAAGCGCCGAGGTTGACGAATGACGGCATTAGAATAGCACCCGGGGCGATATAAGCCGATTTGCGCACGACGCAATTTGGCACGGCGCGGAAGCCGCCTGCGCGAAAATCTTTGGCTGTCCAACCTTCAAATTTTGACGGTACTTTATCCCACCACTTTGAAGTGCCTGGGCCACCTTTAACAAGCTCCATATCGTTCAAGCGGAAAGACAAAAGTACCGCTTTCTTCAGCCATTGATGAGTGACCCATGTTCCGGTTTCTTTTGAAGCTACGCGGAGCTTGCCTGCATCGAGCTGATTCAAGGCAAACTCAACCGCCTTGCGGATGTTGCCCTTGGTTTTAAGGTTCACCTTGTCGCGGTTTTCCCATGCGTCTTCGATGATGGCTTGTGCATTCTTCATTGTTTTGCTCCGGGTAATTTATTGACGATGCCGCTTAAAAATGCGGGCAGGTTTGATGTGGTGTGGTCGATATAATTATTTTTGGGCAATGCATCTGGGTGATTGGCATCTGTAGAAGTCGAGGTGATCAACACAGTGGTCATGCCCATGGCATGAGGGGCTTCCAAATTTTCGGCTAAGTCTTCGAAGAACGCCGTTTGCGCTCCATCAACGGAATGGAGAACAGCAAACTTATCATAGGGGCCGCGCGCGGGTTTTGGGACGTAGTCGGAATCGACGATATCAAAGACGGCTTCAAAATGATCTTCCACGCCAAGGCGCTTCATTACACGGCCGGCATGGCCTGTGGTGCCGTTGGTGAAAACTAATTTGCGGCCGGGGAGTTTGTACAAAGCGTTTTGCAATACCGCGTCATTGGCTACTGCGGTGTAATCTATATCATGAACGTAATCGAGAAAGTCGGTTGGTTCCATATCATGTTCAAGCATCAGCCCGCGCAATGTGGTGCCGTGTTTTAAATAATATTCGCGGCGCAGGCGCAGGGCTTCGTCATGACCTACTTGCAAACGCTCTTTAATAAAGTCTGACATGCGCACATGCATCTGATCGAACAGTTTGCATGAAGCTGGATAGAGCGTGTTGTCTAAATCAAACACCCATGTGTTGATGTGGTCAAAGCCTCTCATACGCCATCCCGCGAAACGCGCGTGCCCACGCCGTGTGGGGTGAGCAATTCAAGCAATACGGAATGCGGCACGCGGCCATCTAAAATAATCACACCTTCAACACCGCTTTCAACAACTGATGCAGCACTTTCAATTTTAGGGATCATGCCAGCGGTGATGGTGCCATCATCAATCAGACCATGTACTTCGGCTAGTTTTAATTCGCTGATGAGATTTTTGTTTTTGTCGAGAACGCCTGCCACATCAGTGAGCATCAGTAGGCGCTTGGCATTGAGCGCCACGGCAATAGCGCCTGCTGCCGTGTCCGCATTTACATTGTAAGTATCGCCGTCCCAGCCCACGCCGATGGGCGCGATCACAGGGATGGCGTCGCTCTTCATAATGGTGTGAAGAATTTCAACGTTCACACGCGCAGGCTCACCAACCTGGCCAAAATCAATGGTGGTAACTTCGCCTGTGACAGGATCGGTTTTCTTTTTTGTAAAGCGTTCAGCGATGAGCAAGCTGCCGTCTTTGCCTGAAATGCCGACAGCGCGACCGCCCGCTTGCTGGATTGATGCAACGATGGATTTATTGATGGAACCAGACAGCACCATCTCCACCACTTCCATTGTTTCGTTATCGGTAACGCGCAAACCATCGCGGAATTCTGCTTTCACTGCGAGTTTATCAAGCATGCGATTGATCTGCGGGCCGCCACCATGGACGACGACCGGATTTAGGCCGCAAACCTTGAGCATCACCATATCACGTGCAAATTGATGGGCGAGCTTTGGATCGACCATGGCATGGCCACCAAACTTCACAACGATGACTTGATCGTCGTAACGTTGCAGGAATGGCAACGCTTCCGAAAGAATGCGTGCGGTTGTAGAAATGTCTGTCATGGTCATTGCGCTTCAACCCTAAATTTGACTTTCGCCTTATAGGGTAAATCTTGAAGTTTCCAAGGGCGAGTTTACCCCTTGGCGAGGCCTGCAATCTCGGCCCTTAACTCATCAATGCCAAATGCCTTTTCGGCAGATGTAATGTGAATTGTGGGATATGCTGCGGCGCGCTTCTTGATGAGGGCCAGCGTTTCAGCATGAAGGCTTTCAAGCTCAGAGGGTTTTATCTTGTCGGACTTGGTGATGACAATTTGGTAAGCAACTGCTGCATCATCCAGCATTTCAAACATTTCAATGTCGGGCGTCATGATGCCATGGCGGGCGTCGATGAGCACGAAGGCGCGCGTTAAGCCTACACGTCCGCGCAAATAACCGCGCAAAACGGATTGCCATTTTTTCACATCTTTTTTTGAAGCTTTTGCATAGCCATAGCCTGGCATATCCACGAGGGTAACGTTTTGGCCTACAACGAAAAAGTTAAGCTCGCGGGTGCGGCCCGGCGTGTTAGAAGCGCGGGCTAGGCCGTTCACACCGGTTACGGCATTAATGAGCGTGGACTTGCCGACATTAGAACGGCCAGCAACAGCGATTTCAATCCCTTTGAGAGGTGGCAATTGTTCTAGCTTGGCTACGCCCATGCGGAAGGTGGCTGAACCATTGAGCAGTTGCCTGCCCGCCAGTAATTCTTCTTCGGTGAAGACTTTACTCAAGTTGATGTCGGCTTTTTCTTGAGGAAGGGAATGGAGTTGAAAATGTTGCCAAACAGATTCACGTCAACGCCATTCTTTTTCATGATGTAGCTTTGTTGAAGAATGGTGAGCGTGTTGCTCCATGCCCAATAGATCACGAGGCCAGCCGGGAAAGTGCCGAGCATGAAGGTGAACATGACGGGCATCCAGTTAAACATGCTGGCTTGGATTGGATCATCAGGTGTGGGGTTCAAGCGCATTTGCAGCCACATTGTAACACCCATGAGGAGCGGCCAAACGCCGATCATCAAAGCATGAGGCGGCACCCAAGGAATCAAACCAAACAAGTTGAATAATGAAGTCGGATCTGGTGCCGACAAATCTTGCACCCAACCAAAGAACGGCGCGTGGCGAAGTTCAATGGTTGTCAGGATCACTTTATAAAGCGAGAAAAACACCGGGATTTGTACAAGCATCGGCAAGCAACCCGCAAGCGGCGACACTTTCTCACGCTTGTAAAGCTCCATCGTCATTTGTTGCTGCTTGGTACGATCATCGGGGAATTCCGCTTTGATCTTATCCATTTCTGGTTTCAATTTTTTCATACGGCTCATCGAGGCGTATGATTTATTGGCCAATGGGAAAACCAAGGCTTTTACGAGGACCGTAACGAGCAAAATGGCAATGCCGAAATTACCAACGATCCCATGCACCCATGATAACAAATAGAACATGCCTTTGGTTAAGTATTGAAACCAGCCCCAGTCGATCATGAGATCAAATCGATCAAAGCCATGTTTTGCGTAAATCGCGTTGATCGTTTGAACGATCTTGGCGCCTGCAAAAACATGATCTTCGTAAGTTGCACTGGCACCCGGCGCAACGGTGAGCGGCGCGCTAGTTGCATATTGAACTTGGTAAGCATCGCGCGCAGCGTTGCCCAAATACTCATAAGTATTATTCACCATTGTATTCTTATCGGGCAGTAACATTGTGGCCCAATATTTATCCGTAAAGCCCAACCAGCCACCGATAATGTTGTTAACACTTACAGGCTGAGCTTTTGCATCTGCTACTTTGGCATCTTTTAGCGTGGCGTATTTATTTTCATTCATACCACCATTGTGCACACCCAACATGCCTTCGAAGAAAACCCAATAACCGGAGATGACAGGTGTATCTTGGCGTTGCACACGTGCATAAGGATAAAACTGAACCGGGGCCGACGTCGTGTTGGTAATTGTTTGCTTGATTGTAAAAAGATAATCATCGCTGATTGAAATCACGCGTTCAAATTTTAAGCCTGCGCCATTATCCCATGTGAGGGTTAAGGGCTTGTCGAGCGTCAGAACGGCACCTGCTGGAGCGACCCACACAGTTTTTGAATCTGGAAGTTTTACAGTTGAACCAGGAAGAGCGGTCAAGCCTTCTTCAACGAAATAGGCGTTGGCTGTTCCTGATGGGGAAAGCAACGTTACGGCTGGGCTTGTGGGATCATATTGTTCGCGATATTTTTCAAGCTTCAAATCATCAAGCTGAGCGCCAGTGAGATTGATCGATCCTGAGAACTGATCAGTTTGGATTTTCACGCGGGGCGATGTGGCCAAAACTTCAGCCACTGGTTTAGTGGTTGCCGAAGCAACTGTGCCTGGTGGCGGAGTGGCAGCTTGAGTCTTTACGACCTCGGCGTGTTCCTGAGCTTTTTTGGCTTGTGGGCCCACATAGTAATATTGCCAACCAAACACGATCAACATCGATAGCACGACCGCGAGGATCATGTTTTTGGGATCAACTTTATTTGGTGGTTGGTTCATTCTGGTCTCATTTCTGGCGATCTTGCAGCTTTGGCGTGAAGCTTTTCTGCTGCAGAGATAAGGTCTGATTGTAAAACTTGAAAGGGGCGATTTTCAGCCGGTGCGCGGCCTATGACTACATAATCAAAGCCGAGCTTTACGACATTTGGCAAGCTGAGGCGTGCTGCTTCTTTTAAACGTCGCTTGATGCGGTTTCGGACGACAGCGTTGCCGAGTTTCTTCGTGCAGGTGAACCCGATCCGCGCTGGCTCATTATCATTTCTAGCCAAGGCTTGGACAACAAAGGCTGGCATGGGCTGATAAACGCCTTTAGCGGCGGCAACGAAATCCTGCCTCCGCTTCAAGCGCTGCACCAGAAAAAGCTTAGATTAAGCCGAGAGCCGCTTGCGGCCCTTGGCACGACGACGACGGATCACATTACGACCGCCTACTGTTTCCATGCGTGAGCGGAAGCCGTGACGACGCGCGCGAACGAGGTTAGATGGTTGAAAAGTACGCTTCACGTTGAAACTCCGTCTAATTCATAAGGTTTTGGCAAGCTTCTGAAAAACAATGGAAAAATCCAAATTCAACAGTCACACTAACAGACCAAAACCAAGGTTTATTGGTTAAGTTGGGCGGGTTATGATGGAAGCTTGCCTAAAAGTCAACGCGGGGCTGGATAAATCCAGGGCGTCGAACTCAAGTTAACGGGGTTTGGAGTTTGCATTTAGTGTGATTCCATGGGCCTCCCTGATTCGGAGGTTTGCCATGGACATGATG
>JAYTSN010000320.1:0-1068 GCA_043745625.1 Aestuariivirga sp.
GGGCGCGAATTTCGCGTGAGCACCAATGATGGTGGTTCAGTGTTACGTGCTGCAAACTTCTATTCGAAAATTGCAGGCGGACAGCTGAGGTTTTATGCATTGTTGGGAAATGAAGAGGGTTCACCCGTTCACAACGGCAGGCTGGACATCTTGAATTTCGACGTTCGTAACGAGGCCGCACTGGCCGAACTTGACCAACGCGGTAAACCCAAAAAATCAGGACCACGCAAAGAAGGCATTAACTTCGAGCGGCTTCATTTGCCATTTACCACAGATGATAAATTTGTGCGGCTTGGCAATGTAGTGTTGAAGGGCACCGATATGTGCGCGACGGCAGATGGCGTGATCCGGAAATCTGATAATGCCATCGATGTGACAGGCACAATGATTCCCGCATGCGGGATTTCAGGCGTATTCAATAACGTTCCATTGCTGGGCGATATTTTGAGTGGCGGTAACAGCAATGAAGGTTTGTTTGGTGTCACTTATTTTGTGGGCGGTACGTTTGCAAAACCCGATATTAAGGTCAACCCATTATCGGCAATTGCACCCGGCATATTCCGCCGATTCTTCGATTTTTCACCAAAGCGGGCACCGGCTCAAAGAACAAATTGATCAGGCGTGCTTGATGAGAACGTGCTTCTTTTTGCCCATCGAAAGTTTGATGGCACCATCTGAATTTAAATCTGATTGCGATATCATCATTTTTTCATCAGTCACTGCAACATCATTCACTTTAATTGCGCCGCCTTGGATCGACCGCTTGGCTTCGCCATTTGAAGACGCAAGGCCTGCCTGAACCAAAGCAGATAATATGCCGATGGGTTGAGCAAGATCAACACTGATCGTGGGAAGCCCCGAAGCGCTCGTACCCTCTTCAAAAGTTTTGCGCGCAGTTTCTGCAGCCCCTTGAGCAGCAGCTTCGCCATGCAGAAGGGCAGTAGCTGCATTTGCCAACACCTTCTTGGCCTCATTAATTTCAGCACCACCCAAAGCTTCAAGCTTGGTGATTTCGGCCATCGGCAGAATCGTGAAAAGCTTGAGAAAACGACCGACATCGGCATCTTC
>JAYTSN010000321.1:0-3385 GCA_043745625.1 Aestuariivirga sp.
GAAAGAGTAACGGGGCCGCATTCGGCTGGATCAGTGAGCACCGTCATGGTGCGGGCCAGTGCCGGGATCAATTGTTCGGGGCGCATGATCCGGTCAAAATAACGCGACACAGGTTTGAAGCAATCATTGACTGACATGGTGCCATCGCCAAAATCTTCGATTTGTTGCAAAACCGGATCGGGCTTGCGATTGGCGAAAATATCGCCAGGCAAAAGTAAAAGTGGGATGCGGTTTACGTGTGCCACCGCCGCGGCGGTGACCATATTGAGTGCGCCCGGGCCGATTGATGATGTGGCAGCCATGACGCGTTTGCGGTTTGATGCTTTGGCAAAGGCGATTGCCGCATGCGCCATGCTCTGTTCGTTTTGGCCGCGGTAAGTTGGAAGCTGGTCGCGCACCTGGAACAGCGCTTCACCCATACCCGCCACATTGCCATGCCCGAAGATGGCCCAGACACCAGCGAAGATCGGAGTCTTCTTGCCATTGATCAATGTCATCTGCTGCGTGAGGAATTTCACAAGGGCTTGGGCAGTGGTGAGGCGGATGGTGGTCATTTTATTTTCCTTGGGCTTCATTCCAAATATGCACGAGGCTGCCGAATTTGTCAGCCATGATGTTGACGGCTGCCTCATCATCAATTCTACCCTGCAGCCATTGTGATGCAGCTTCATTGAAAATGGTTCGGCCAACGGCAAAGCCTTTGACATATTTCTTGCCAGCCACGGCGGCAAAGCCTTTGGCTAGTTCTTCTTCTGGTGCTTCCAAGCCCAGCAGAACGATGCCACGGCAATGTGGATCATAGTTATCAATTGTGTCTGAGATTTCATCCCATGCTGCGGAATCGGCTTGTGGTTCGAGTTTCCACCAATCAGGTTTGATGCCAATTGTATAAAGTTCAGCCATGGCTCTTGCGATGGTGAATTTGTTCATCGGGCCGTTTTTGCTGGCGATAATTTCGACCAATAACTCGCGGCCCACTTTACGGGCGGTGGTATAGAGATCGCGCAGTTTGTTTGCCTGTTCGGTTTTCAAATCTTGTGGATCATCAGGATGATAAAAGGCCAAGCATTTAATGGTGTGGGTGACTGGCCAATCGACGAGGCGTGCGCCTACATCTTGGGTGAATTCAAAACGGAGGGGGCGGCTGCCTGGTTGTTCCAAGGGGCGGCCAATCCAGAGGCCAAGTTTTGCTGCATCAAACATCGCCTCGCGGCCATAAGTATCATCCAGCAAAGTTCCAAAGCCCGGTTTGCCGCCAGACACTTTGCCGATGGCCTGCATGGCAAGGCGTTTGAAGGGGGCTATTTTTTCGCGTGATGCGCCGACTCTATCAGCCATGTCTTCCAATTGTTTGCGGTGGTCGATGGCAAAGGACAGAATTTGATCTGGCTGGGCACGGCGCGTGGTGGCCCAGTGGAGGTGGTTGATGTCTTCATCTTTGCGCAGGGCCAAATGTTTCGAGCCCTGTTTCAAGAAATATTCCAGTTCTTCGAAAGTTGCATATTCAGGCGAGCACAGCAGACGCGAGACGGCAAAGGCCCCGCACGCATTGGCCCAAGTGGCGCAAGTTTCATATGGCTCATCCTTTAGCCAACCGCGCAGAAAGCCCGACATAAAAGCATCGCCAGCACCCAGAACATTATAGACTTCAATGGGAAAGCCTTTTCCGATGATGCCGCCTTCAAGAGAAGAAGGAATTGCCCCAGGGTAAACCACGCAGCCCATGGGGCCGCGTTTTAATACGATGACGCCCTTTGAATGCGAACGAATGATGCGCAATGCTTCGAGGGTGTCTTCTGTGCCGCCAGCGATGTGGACTTCTTCTTCGGTTCCGATGATCAAATCACAATCAGCCAGAATGGATTGGAGGTGGGCGGTGACTTTATCGGATTTGATGTAGCGTTCTTCACCTGCTGCATGGCCAGCTAAGCCCCAGAGATTTGGGCGGTAATCGATATCGATAATGATTTTGCGGCCATTGGCTTTGGCAATTGCCATGGCTTTGCGCTGTGCTGCATCGGTATTGGCTTTGGCAAAATGGGTTCCGGTGACGAGCAAAGCTTTTGACGAGAGGATGAAGGCTTCGTCGACATCATCTGCTTCAAGGGCAGAGTCAGCACAATTATCGCGGTAAAAAATCAGGGGGAAGGTTTTGTCGTTTTCAACGCTCAACAATACAAGCGCTGTGAGACGATTTTTGTCTGTAACAACACCCCTGGTGGTCACACCTTCGCGGGCCAGTTGTTCTAAAACAAAGCGGCCCATTTGCTCGTCGCCCACTCTTGTGATCAATCCGGATTTCAGGCCAAGACGCGATGTGCCGATGGCGATATTGGTGGGCGAACCGCCAACGGATTTAGCAAAGGATGCAATGTCCTCAAGGCGCGCGCCAATCTGCTGGCCATAAAGATCAACCGAGCAACGGCCCATGGTGATGACGTCGAGTGTGGTCAATTCCGCCTCCGGGTGAATTTTTGAGAAGTGAAACAATAATTCCAGTCATAAGTCAATATAGAATATACATTCCACTATTTCTTGCGGCGCTCGGCCACAGCTACAGTCAGGGTCATTGCCAGAGAAAGTGTAGCGGCCATGGAGCGGAAACCTTCGAAATTGGCTTCTTGCACTTCAAACCATGGCTTGGCGATGGGTACCAATGGTGAGAAAGGCGAATCTGTGATGGCGATGATGGGTACATTGCGCGCCGCTGTATCTTGGACAAGCTTTATAGTTTCGGAAGCATAGGGTGTAAAGCTGATGGCCAAAACCACATCGCGCTTTGAGGCAAAGCTAACATCCTCGGCGGCAAGGCCACCGGTAGCGCCAATCAGATTATTGCGAATGCCCAGTTTGCCAAAGGCGTATGACATGTAGGACGAAATGGGGAAGGAACGGCGCAGGCCGATCAAGAAGATCGTGTCGGCTTTGGCCAGCATGTCAACGGCTTCTTCAAGTTTGTTTGCGTCGAGCTTTTCGCGCAGGTCGTTTAATGACTTTTGTGAGGCATCGCTGAAACCTGAAAAGATAACACTGGCTTTCGAAGCGGTAATGGAATGTTCGCGCATGTGTTCGATGCGCTCTTCGTAGTTCATAATGCGGTCGCGCAGCCGCGAACGGAACACATCTTGGAGGTCTGAGAAGCCTTGATAGCCGAGGTGCTGGGCAAAGCGCACTAAAGTTGAGGGCTGGACATCAGCGGCCATAGCAATTGATGCCACAGTGCCAAATGCGATTTCATCTGGCTGCTCTAATGCGTAAGCGGCAACCTGAGCAAGGCGGCGCGGCAGGCTGGGGGCGCGCTCAACGATGCGGCCCTTCAGAGATTCAAAATCGCGAGGTGTTTCCATATTTTAACACAAGCATGGAAAATAGAATTTGCCAAGCG